>JAPLLF010000609.1 GCA_026387715.1 Pseudomonadota bacterium | reverse complement strand
GCGGCCTGGTAGCAGAACATGCCGCCCTGCGAGTAGCCGCACAGGTGCACGTCCTTGTGCGTCGCGTCGCGCACGCGATCGATCGCCTCGGAGACCGCGCGGACGTGATCGTCGAGGGTGCGCGACATGCCTCCCTCCTCGCGCTCGGGCGCGCCGAAATCGATCAACCAGACGTCGACGCCCTGTCGCTGGAGCAGCGCGATCGCCGACACGTCGGGCGAGATGTCGTAGACCTCGGAGGCCACCATCAACGGCGGCACCAGGAGCAGCGGCGACGCGACGGGGAGCACGCCGGGCTCGGGTGCGGCGCCGTAGTGGCGCAGGCGGTAGACCTGCTCCTCGTGGACGACCTCGAACGGCACGCTGTACGGCGCGGTCAGCCGTCCGGCGCGCGCGATCTCGAGCGCGTTCTGCCACGCGAGCCCGAGGCGACGAGCGCGCTTCGCCCATCGGACCTGTCGCTTGCGTCTCGTCGTCGCGTTGGATCGCTCGGCCATGGTGGCCGCGAGCTTACCCCCGCTTCGCCTAGCGTGCGCCTCCGCGCGCGATCACGACGATCGCCGCGAGCACGAGCACGATGAGGATCGCGAGGATCGCGACGATCGGGTGGAGGCCGCGGCGCGGTGGTGCAGGCGTCGCCGCCACGATCGACGGGGGCGCGGGGCGCACGGGCTCCGGAGCCTGCGCGGTGCCGGTGTCGATCGCCCCGAGCGATCGCGCCGCGGCCGCGCGATCGTGCTCGATCAGATCGAGGAGCTCGCGGGCGGCGCGCGCGGTCGGCGGACGCGTCTCCGGGTGGCGCGCCATCAGGCGACGCGCGAAGGCCTCGAGCAGCGGCTCGACCGCGAGGTCCGGAACGCGCTGGGCGATGGGCGGCGGATCCCGGAGGAGGTACGCGCGCGAGATCTCGGCGCCGGTGCCGTCGAACGGCAGCTTGCCGCACAGCATCTCGTAGACGCAGACGCCGAGCGCGAACAGATCGACGCGGTGATCGATCGGATCGTCGACCGCCTGCTCGGGGGCCATGTACTGCGGGGTCCCCAGCACGATCCCGTTCACCGTGACGCGTCCCGTCGCGTTGGTGGACTCGCCTCCCTCCTTGAGGATCGCGATGCCGAAGTCGACGATGCGGGGGACCTCGTGGCCGTGGGCGTCGCGCTCGACGATCACGTTCTCGGGCTTGAGGTCGCGGTGGATGAGGCCGGCCTCGTGCGCGTGGAACAGGCCCTCGAGGAGCTGGCGCGTGAGGTTCGCGATGCGCGCCGGTGGCATCGGGGCCTCGGCGAGGAGCCCGGCGAGATCCTCGCCCTCGGCGTAGTCCATCACCATGTACGGCAGGCCTCGGCCGGTCTTGCCGACGTCGACGATGCCGATCACGTTGGCGTGGCGCAGCCGGCCGGCGAGCGCCGCCTCGCGTTCGAAGCGCCGCGCCACGAGCGGGTCGGCGAGCAGGTGGGCGTGCAGCACCTTGACGGCGAAGCGTCGACCGACCTTGAGATGCCGCGCGCGATAGACCGCCCCCATCATGCCGTGGCCGAGGCGCGCCTCGATCAGGTAACGGTCGGCGAGCGTCTCCCCGACGAGCGGGTCGGACGGATCAGCGGGCGACGAGCTCGACAGAAAGCCTACTTGCAGGTGACGGTCGCGGGGCCACCCCCGGTGACCTCGCACGTCTTGGGCGACTTGCAGTGCGCGGCCTGGCAGGCCGTGTTCTCGGTCTTGAAGCACTTTCGCCCGAGGACGTAGAAGCAGTCGTTGCGCTCGCCCTGGTAGCGCCACGCACCCCACTTCTTCGTGTTGTCGGGATCCTTGGCCGCCTCGAGCTGCTGCTTCTCCTTCGCGTTCCTGGGCTCCTTGCCGCCGGTCTCCGAGGTCGTGCCGCACGCAGCGAGCGTGGCGAGGAGGACGACTGCGACACGCGGCGACATCGGACCGATCATGCCATAGTCTGCGCGTGGCAGACGACGACCGCGAGCTGATGGAGCGACTTGCCGCGCTCGAAGCCGAGGTCAAGGCCGACGCGACCGTCTCGGCCCGCGCGCAAGCCGTCGCCGCGCAGCGCATGCGGGAGGCGCGCGCGGAGCGCCTCGCGGAGCACGCGCTCGCCGTGAAGGACGCCGTGAAGGATGCGCCCGCGGCCGCGTCGACGGCGAGACCCGCGGCGAAGCCGACCGCCCGCGCACAGGTGCTCGAGCCTGAACGCGATCGCGACGACGGCGACGAGCTCGGCAACGCGCTCGCGCTGGCCCGGCGCGCGAACTCGGTCAAGCAGGAGCTCACCCGCGCGCCGACGCAGGGCGAGAAGTCGTGGATCAAGTCGGGGCTCGCGTCGCTGCTGCTCGGGCCGCTCGGCTGGCTCTACGCGGGCTCGTGGCGCGAGGCCGTGCCCGCGTCGGCCGGCTGGCTCGCCATCGGCGCGCTCGCGAGCAAGATCATCCCGATGTTCCTGCTGATGCCCGTGATGATGGTCGTGTTGCCGCTGTCGGGCATCGCCGGCATCATGTACGCGCTGCGCTTCAACAAGGCGGGCAAGCGCCAGCGGCTGTTCGGGCCGTCCAAGGAGCAGCTGGCCGCCAAGCAGCTCGAGAGCGCGGCAGCGAAGGCGCCGAAGACGGCGGCGAAGACGCCGCCCGCGAAGAAGCGTCGCTAGCCTGGCTCAGGCCGCCGCGGACTTGAGCGCGATGACCTTCGGGATCCGCACGCGCGGGCCGATGCGAAACGCGATCCGCGTGACGTTGCGGTAGTACTCGCCGTCGATGACCGGGGCGAGCAGCTCGTCGCCGACCGACTCGAGCACCATCTCGCGGCACGGACGATCGAGGATGTTGCGCCCCTTCATCTCGCCGCCGCGCGCCATGCGGGGGATGTTCTTGAGGATCGTCCACGGGCTGGGCGTGCCGACGATCGCGTTCATCTTGCCGAGCTCGTCGGCCTTGCCGAAGAACCGCAGCACGTTGCCGAGGTTGATCGACATCGACGCGATGTGCACGCCGGTGAACTGCTCGCCCGGCAGGCGCTGGCCGTCGAGAAGGATCGAGCACCGGGTCGGCTCGAACACCTCGCGGGCGTACGTGCCGAGGCTGCCCAGCGCGGGCACGCGCGACAGCGCCGACAGCGCGATCGGCGCGGACATCACGGTGTTGGCGACGACCTTGACGATCGTGCGCGGGTTCGGATCGGCGTGCGCGTAGTACTTCGAGTAGAACCGCTGGCCGACGCCGCCGGCGGCCGACGCGAAGCCGTACGTGCGGAACGGGGTCTCCACGCCGTCGACGAGCTGGATGCCGTCGATGACCATCGAGTCGACCTCGGTCTCCTCGATCATCACGCCGCGCTCGACGGAGCTGCGCAGCGTGGTGAGGATGCCCTCGGCGTCGCCGACGATGCCGACGTTGTTCGCGACGAAGTCGATCGTGCCGCCCTTGGTGGGCAGCGTCACCGGCAGCGTCACCGACTTGCCGGCGAACTCGTCCTCCTGGAGGACCTCCATGCCCATGCGGAGCATCCAGTGCAGCGCCCCATCGCCGCCATCGGCGACCCAGTAGTGCGCCCGCTTCCGCAGGAAGTCGCGGAGCACGGGCTTGATCGACTCGACGGACTCGGTCTTGTGAACCTCGCCCATGGTCCCGACGATCCGCTGGAGCCGCTCGGCCCGGTCGGGCTTGTTGCGGTTCTTGCGGCTGTTGGGATTGGTGATGACGCCGATCTCCATGTGAGAACATCACAGCAAGAGCCAGGCCCGACGACGCACTGCGTAAGCGATGGAGATCACATGGTGGAAAACTCTGTCACCCCCCTGCGACATGTGTAACTGCGTAGCGAGCTACGCGGCCAACTGGATAACGCGGCATGCAGTCCCTTGGTACCGTCAGGAGAATGCGTAGGTTGGCCGTCCTCGCGGTTTCGGGGTGTCTGTCGGCAGCGCCGATCCCACCCAACCAGGGTTCCTCTACCACCGACTCCAGGACCGACTGGATCGAGGTCCCCTCGCCACCGGTCGTGCGGCTGAGCACCGCGATCGTGCCGTCGGAGCTCGGCGATCCCGGCGTCGAGGCGCGGCTCGGCTATCGCACGCAGCTGGCGCGCTCGGGCAAGGTGTGGCTCAAGCTCGACACCCGACCGTCGCGCGACAAGCTCCAGTCGAACGAGCGCGGCAAGCCGATCCCGGTCGTCGAGGAGACCCGCACCCACCTGCGGATCGTCATCGACGACGACGGCGCGCGCTGGCTCGCGTGGATCGCGCGCGACGACGCCAAGCTCGTCCCGGCCGCGACCGTCCAGCTCGCCGACCGCGTCGGGCGCGCGCACGCCCGGGCGGGGGTGTGGCTCGATCCGGGAGCCGCCATCACGCTGATCGGCGAGCCGATCGGCGAGCCGAGCGGGCGTCGCCGCGAGGTCGCCGTCGTGGATCGCAGCGTCGAGGCGAGCGGCTGGGTCCGGGTGACCGCCCTCGCCGAGGTCTATCCGGTCACCGCGCCACGCGCGCTGCCAGCCGACGCCCCGCGGCTGCGGCTCGACGCGCAGACGGTGATCCGCGTCGCGCCTGACCCCGGCGCCGCCGAGGTCGCAAGAACGCTGGACGCGCTCGCGGTCGCGCCGAGCGCGCCCCCGACCGGCGCGTGGCGCGAGGTCGAGCTCGTGCGGCCGTTCGGGCGCGTGCACGGCTTCGTGCCCGTGAGGGCGCTGCACGTCGACGACGACCTTGGCACGATCGGCCTCGGCGGCGGCCACGGCTTCGGCATGTCGAACGCGGTGTTCAAGAAGCTCGCGGTCGGCGCGTGCCTGTTCGATGGCGCGAGCGGCGACGTGATCGGCGTGAACCTCAG
>JAPLLF010000661.1 GCA_026387715.1 Pseudomonadota bacterium | reverse complement strand
CGGGCCGACATCGACCGAGCCGACGGCGAAGTCCACGGTGCCGGTGATCCGCGGCGCGGCGTCGACGACGCGCCCCCAAAGAACCCCGAAAACCACGACGAGCAGGAACCGCACCCCGGTCCCAACGCACCACGCCGTGGGTCGGTCCGCGCGATCAGCCGTATTCGACCGAGACGGTCTCGATCACGGTCTGCATCGCCGCCTTGACCTTCTCGACGTCCGGGTCGCGCACGATCACGTAGCCGTCGCCCTCGTAGCTGTCCGACCGCATCGCCCCGCGCGCCGGGAGCCGCGACTCGACCACGAGGTGACCGACCTTCGCGCTGGCCTCCTCGATGCCATCGACCCGCACGACCCGGCCGTGGCCGACGCCGCGGAGGAACGCGATGCCGACCGCGTACTTGCGCTCCCACGGGCCGTCGAACTTGTCGTCGACGACCGCGCGCGCCCACGCCAGGTACATGTCGGTGTCGTGCGCATAGCTGTTGGCCAGCACGATGTTCGCGCCGGGCGGCCGCGCCGCGATCTCGCCGATCGCGAGGCTGCCGTCCTCGCGCCGGAACCACTCCATGTGGGTGAAGCCGGTCTCGAGGCCGAGCGCCTTGACCGCCTTGACGCCGAGCGCGCGGGCGTCGTTGTGGTCGGCGTCGTCGATCACGCGCGGCAGCACGACGACCCACTGGATCCACGGCGTCTCGACGACCTCGAGCGGCGACGGGTAGTAGCGCGAGCACGACTGGAACAGCACCTCGCCGTTGATCGTGATCGTCTCGAAGCTGTACTCGCGGCCGCGGAGGAACTCCTCGGCCATCGCCGGGTGCGTCGGGCTGGCGTGCAGCGAGCGCAGCGCCGCGCGCAGCTCGTCGAGGTTCTTGATCCGCCACGTCGCCTTGCACCCCATGCCGGCGGTCGGCTTGAGCACGATCGGCAAGCCGACCTCGGCGACGAACGCCTCGGCGTCGGCCCACGTGCGGATCAGCTTGTGACGGGCGCACGGCAGGCCGTGCTTGCGGAGCTCGTCCTTCATCCGCGCCTTGTCGCGGAACAGGTCCGCGGTCTCGGGGCGGGTGCCGACGATGCCGAGGTCGCGACGGACCTCGGCGAGCTGGACCTGGAGCGGCTCGAGGATACCGATCAGCCGGTGGATCTTGCCGTGACGGCCGATCAGGATCTCGGCGGCCTGCCGGAGTTGGTCGGTGTCGAGGCCGTCCTCGACCTGCACCACGTCGGCGAACATCCTGGCGTCCGCCCCCGTGGGCAGCGTCTGCATGACGCCCAGCAGGCGGACATCGGGGAGCCTGCTCGCGGCTCGCGCGAACCGCATGGTCGTCTCGAGCGGGAACGGTGCCGCGAAGATCACGTTGCGCATGGGGACCGTTGTAACATTTCCCCCGGGCCCACCTCCGATGAACGCACTCCGATGAAGGTCGTCTTTCTCGCTCCGAGCTATCCCCCGGAGATGCAGCAGTACACGCGTGGCCTCGCCGAGGTCGGCGCCACCGTGTATGGGGTCGGCGACGCGCCGGTCGGGTCGCTGCCCACGTCGCTGAAGCGACACATGGCCGACTACCTCCAGGTGCCCAAGCTGCTCGACGAGGACGACGTGGTCAACCGCGTCCACGCGTGGATGCGCGGCCGCTCGGTCGACCGCGTCGCCGCCAACTGGGAGGTCATGGTGCTGACCGCCGCCCGGCTCCGCGAGCGGTTCGGCGTCCCCGGGATGTCGGTCGACACCGTCCGCGGGTTCCGCGACAAGCAGCTCATGAAGGACCGCGTCGCCGCCGCCGGGCTCCGCGTCCCCCGCGCGGTGCGCGTGCGCTCGGCGACGGACGCCCGCGAGGGCGCCGCGAAGCTGGGCTTCCCGCTCGTGCTCAAGCCGATCGCGGGCGCCGGCAGCGCCGATACCTACGAGGTCCGCAGCGCACGCGATCTCGAGGTCGCGCTCGCCAAGATGACGCACGTCGAGGAGGCCAGCCTCGAGGAGTTCATCGAGGGCGAGGAGTTCACGTACGACACGGTCTCGATCGGCGGCAAGCCGGCGTTCGCCAACGTCGCGCAGTACCTGCCCAAGCCGCTGATCGCGCGCAGCAACGAGTGGGTGAGCCCGGTCATCATCACCGTGCGCGACATGGCCCAGCCCGTGATCGCCAAGGGCGTCGCGCTCGGCGACAAGGTCCTCACCGCGCTCAACATGGGCGACGGGTTCACGCACATGGAGTGGTTCAGGAAGCCCGACGGCGAGGTCGTGTTCGGCGAGATCGGCTGTCGCCCGGGCGGCGCCTGCCTGGTCGACCAGATGAACTACACGTGCGACATCGACCTGTTCCGCGAGTGGGCGCGCGCCGTGTGCTGGAAGGCGTTCGAGGCGCCGACCCGGCGCAAGTACAACGTCGCGATCATCTTCAAGCGCGCCAAGGGCCAGGGGCGGATCTCGCGGATCACCGGCCTGCGCGAGTTCATGCGCGACTACGGCGAGCACGTCGTCGATCAGAAGCTCCTGCCGATCGGCTCGCCGCGGCGCAACTGGAAGCACACGCTGCTGTCCGACGGCTGGATCATCCTGCGCCACCCGAGCTGGGACGTCGCCAAGAAGCTCGCCGACATCGTCGCGAACGACATCACGATGTACGCCGAGTAGCGCGCGTGATCGACGTCCGCACGATCACCGCCGACGAGGTGCCCGCGTTCCGCGAGGCGATGATGGCGACGTTCGGCTTCGACGACGAGGCCGATCCCGACGGCGCCACGCGCACGCGAGCGCTGCTCGCCCCCGCGCAGATGTGGGCCGCGTTCGACGACGGGACCGTGGTCGCGACCGCGGCGGCGTTCGATCTCGCGCTCGGGCTCCCCGGCGGCGCGAGCCTGCCGATGGGGCGCGCGCTGCCGGCGATCTACGCCGCGGCGACCGCCGCGCGACCCGGGGTGCTGCGCCGCAGCGAGACGTGGTGGCGCGAGCGGCGGTTCCTCGACGCGCCGATGATGCGCGGAGGCGCGAGTCGCCGCCGCTACGTGGTCGCTCGCCGCGGCGCGGACGACGTCGGCTACCTGGTGTATCGCCAGCGCCCGGGTTCGCTCGGCGGGCGCGCGTCCGGCCGCGTCGAGCTCGTCGAGCTGATCGCGGTCGACGCGACCGCCGAGGCCACGCTGTGGCGGTTCGCGTGCGCGCTCGACCTGTTCCCGATCGTGGCGTGGAGCGACGCCCCGACGGATTGCCCGGTGAGCTGGCTCGTCGACGATCCGCGCCGCGTCCAGCGCACGCGCATCGACAGCCTGTGGCTCCGGATCGAGGACGTCGCCACCGCGCTCGCGGCGCGCCACTACCCGAGCGAGGGCGTGCTGACGCTCGCGATCGACGACGTCATCTGGCAGCTCGCCGCCCTCGGCGGCCGCGGCCGATGCACGCCGTCGACCGGGCCGGCGCAGCTCCGGCTGACACGATCGACGCTCGGCGCGCTCTACCTCGGCGGCACGCCCGCGTCCCAGCTCGCGCGGGCCGGGCTCGTCGACGGCGATCCGGCGGCGCTCGCGCTGGCCGATCGGCTGTTCGCGTCGCCGATCGCGCCGTGGTGCCCCGAGGTGTTCTGAGGTGTTCCGCGGCTACGTGCGCCAGATCAGCGTGAGGTCGTCGAGGTGCTCCGGGCGGAACGCGAGCTCCGTCGGGAGCGGGCGAGTGACGAGCTCGAGCTCGGTCTTCCACGTGCCCGTACCCGTCGGCCACGCGCCGCGCGGCGCGGCGAGCTCGACCAGCCGCCGCACCGACGCCGGCTCGACGGCGATCGTCTGCACGTCGCGGAAGCCCGCGGACGGCACGGCGAGCGCGCGGTGACCACGGATCGTGGCGACGAGCTTCTTGCCGCTGCCATCGGCACGCTCGACGGTGAGCGTGATCGTGATCGCCTGCGTCAGCGCCTCGCCCGCCTCGGTAGGTAACCGCGCCGTGACCCGGGGCTCGCCGACCGTCCACCACAGGTCGACGTCGCCGATCCGCAACGTGCGCCACCCCGCCGGTCGTTTTCGTGGCGCGCGCATCGTCGTTAGGCGGGCTCGGCGGCCCGCGCGGCTCGCGCACCATCGAGCATCAGCCCGCTGATCGCACCGAACGCGCCGAGCCAGGCCTGTTCGATCCGGGTCGACCACGCGTCACCGGCGGCTTCCTGTAACGCGGCGACGAGACACTCGCCCACCCAGGAATACATATGATCTTCGACCCCATACGTGAGGTGCTTGCCGCCCATCCCCGAGAGCTGGGTGGTCAACCACGCGCCATCCTCGAGATGGTCGAGCACCGCGACGAGCGCCGACGTCAACATCGCCTCCTGATTCGCCCCCGAGTTCCGCGAGAACAGCGGGCGGACCACCGGGTAACGGGTGAACAGGATCTCGTAGAACCGATGCACCACACCCGGGCTACGTTCGACCACGAGCTGAAAACTGCCGCGCAGCGCTTCGACATCAAGACTCATCTGGTTCCTTCTCCGGACGACACCGGCTCTGAGAGATCGCCCGCGGAGGATCACACGGGCACGCCCGATCACCTCCCGATCGTGACGCACCATCGCAGGGACCGTCGTTGCGCAGCGCGCTCGGTGGCGAGCCTACGTCGGGGAGGGACGACCCGGCTTGACCGGTGGCGTCGGCTTGTCGTCACCCTGGCCGTCGACCTTCCGGTCGGCCGCCTTGGTCGGCTCGGCTGCCGCGGCTGCCGCGGTGACCGCGGGCTCCGGGGCCAGCACGGCCGGCTCCTCGAGCACCTCGGCGGTCGCGAGCTCGTGCTCCAGCAGCTTCGACGCGATCTCGAGGAAGTCGCCCTCGGTCACGATGCCGACCAGCCGGCCGTCCTTGAGCACCGGCAGGCAGCCACACTGCAGCCGGCGCATCAGGCGGAGCGCGTCGACCGTCGGCGTCTCGGGCTCGACCGTGGCGACGTCCTTGCGCATGATCGCCGAGATCGGCGTCTTGAGCGCCGAGCCGCCACCGAGCACGAAGTGCAGCACCGCGCGCTGGGTGACGAGGCCGACCAGGTTGTGCTCCTGATCCTCGACCGCGATGTGCCGGATCCGCTCCCAGATCATCAGGTTCGCGACCATCTCGATCGCGTCGTCGGCCTGGACCGTGAACAGGTCGGTCGTCATGTAGTTCTCGACGCGCGCGTACGTGCCCTTGCTCGTGTTCGCCTCGTCGAGCCGCGCGCGCTCCCACTCCGACACCGGGCGTCGCGTCAGCTGGCGCTGCGCCGTCGCCGCGACCAGCGCGTTGGAGCGCTCCGCCGGGGTCGATCGATCGCGCAGCGAGTTCCACGACGACAGCTGCCAGCGCGCGCCGGTGCGCCCGGAGCGGACGCGCTCGTCGACGACGTGGAGGTAGCGCTTGATGTCGCCCTCGTCGACCTTCTGGCGCCGCAGGCCGGCCTCGGCGAGCGGCAGCAGCCGCTCGAGCACGAGCTCGCGCGCCGAGATGTCCTCGCCGTCGAGCCACGTGAACGTCGAGCCGATGCCCTCGCGCGCGGCGGTGTAGAAGTTCGCCGCCGCCTGGTCGTGATCGATCCGGCGCGTGATGTCCGCCTCGCGCGCGCCCATCTCGACCATCAGGCCCGACCAGAACGCGGCGTTGGCCATCTCGTCGAGCGTGCTCGGGCCCGCGGGCAGCACGCGGTTCTCGATGCGGAGGTGGGGCTTGCCCTCGGTGATGCCGAAGCAGGCGCGGTTCCACCGGTAGATCGTGCCGTTGTGCAGGCGCAGCGCCTTGAGCTGCGGGATCTCGCCGCGATCGAGCACCGCCATCGGATCCTCGTCGAGGTCCGTGCCGACGAGCGTGCGGAACCGGGCGATGTCCTCGCGGAAGATCTCGACGACCGACTGCTTGACCCAGCGCGTGCCGAAGCTGACGCGCGCCTCGGTCTCGCGCACGTGCTTGCGATCGTCGACGGCCTGGCGGAACAGCGCGATGCGCGTCTCGGCCCACAGCCGGCGCCCGAACACTATCGGCGAGTTGGTGCCGACCGACATGATCGGCCCGAGCAGCACCTGCGCGATGTTGTACATGCGCGCGAACTCGTCTGGCGTCACCTGCAGGTGGACCTGGAAGCTCGAGTTGCACGCCTCGAGCATCACCGAGTCGTGATCGACGATCAGCTCGTCGAGCCCCTTGATCGAGAACTGGAACTTGCCGCCCCGGATCGCGGTGATGACCTTGTTGAGGTGCATGTACCGCGCGCTCGGGACCATGCTGTCGAGGCCGAGGTCGGCCTTGCGCATCGTCGGCAGGATGCCCATCAACACGACGTTCATGCCGAGCGGGCCGCACGCCGCCCGCGCGCGGTCGACGAGGTCGTCGAGCTGCGCGTGCATCCGCGCGATGCCGTCGCCGCCGAGGATCTGCGCGTCGCAGTTGGCCTCGATCTGGAACATGCCGAGCTCGGTCGTGTAGTGCCCGTC
>JAPLLF010000558.1 GCA_026387715.1 Pseudomonadota bacterium | reverse complement strand
ATCAGACCGGCGCGCCGGTCGCCGCCGCCGACGTGCGCGTCGTCGTGCGGGGGCACACGTTCTGGCGCGCCCAGCGCCAGGCGTTCACGGGCGCCGACGGGACGTTCACGATCGGCGGGCTGCCGCGGCGAGCGGTCGATGTCGTCGCGTCGCACGCGAGCGGGGCCTCCGCGATCGCGTCGCTCGAGCTCGACAAGACCCGCGACGGCACGGTCACGTTGAAGCTCGATCTCGTCGGCGCGATCGACGGCCTCGTCGTCGACACCGCGGGCCAGCCGATCGGCGACGCCCAGGTGATCGCCGAGCCGGAGTTCGATGGCGGGATCACCGATCGCCAGGCGTGGAGCGTGCGCGGCGTGGCGCAGACCCTGACCGATCAGGGCGGCGCGTTCCGGTTCCCCGGCCTGCCCGCGGGCACGTATCGCGTCCGCGCGGCGCGGCCTGGCGCCGCCGAGGTGGCGCTCGACCTCGCGAGGTCCACGATCGCGAAGCCGGGCGACAAGCTCAAGCTGGTCGTCCCCGCCGACGGCAAGATCGTCGGCAAGGTCGTGATGGCCGACGGCAAGCCCCCGACGTCGTTCTCGGTGTCGCTCGCCGGCGGCTACGCGACGCCGTTCGCGACGGCCGATGGCGCGTTCGCGCTCCCCGCGGTGGCGGGCACCCACACGCTCGTCGTCGACGGCAAGAGCTTCCTCACCGCCAGGTCCAAGGACGTGACGGTCACCGAGGGCAAGCCGACGGACGTCGGCACGATCACCGTGCAGCCGGGGCGCTCGATCTCCGGCCGGGTGGTCGACGAGACCGGCACGCCGGTCGCCGGGGCGAAGGTGGCCGTCGGCACGCTGCTCACCGGCGGCGGCACCGAGCTGTACATCGCCGATGAGAGCATCAACGCCAAGGACACCGACACCGACGCCCAGGGACGCTTCGTCCTCGACGGTTTTCCGCCGACCTCGCTCACGGCGATCGCCGGCAAGGCCGACGTCCGCAGCGCGAGCGTGCGGCTCTCCGCGAGCGCCGACAGCTCGACCCTCGTGCTCGTGCTGCAGAAGACGACGGGGCTCGATGGCAAGATCACGCGCGACGGCAAGCCGCTCGGCGACACCATCGTGCTGGCGAGCCCGATCGGCGCGAGCTCGACGTTCTTCGTCGCCACCGGCCCCGACGGGACGTTCGCGCTCGACGCGCTCGCCGCGGGCCCCTACATCGTCTATCCGATGATCGGCGGTGGTGGCAGCCGCCCGAAGGACCTCTACGTTCGCCGCGTCGACGTCGCGTCGGGCGCCCGCGCGCACGTCGAGATCGACGCGACCGCGGGGGCGACCACGCTGACGGTCCACGCGAAGCAGGGTGGGGCGCCGGTGCCGATGGCGATGGTCGTCGCGGTCGGCGCGAAGGTCTCGCCGCACACGGCCGAGGAGCTTCGCGCCATCGATCAGTTCGCGTTCGGGGACACGCCGACGCCGCTCCACATGCGCATGCTGGTCGCGGGCACCGTCGACATCGACTATCCCAGGGACGTCCTGTGGGGCTTCTACCCCAAGCAAGGCGTCGTCGCGCCCGGCGAGGATGATCCGAACCTCGCCGATGCCTCCCCGGTGGCGGTCGCCTGCGCGGAGACGGCGTACCGCGCGCTGCAGGCGTTCATCGCGTCGGATCCACCGGCGCTGCGCATGATCGTCCAGGCGGGTGCGGCCAGTGGCTTCACGACGAAGTTCTACCTGTGGACCAACGACTACACGCACGCGGCGGACCCCTACC
>JAPLLF010001270.1 GCA_026387715.1 Pseudomonadota bacterium | reverse complement strand
GCTCGTCGATCTGCCGGACGCCGACGTGTTCGACGCGCGGTCCAGGCTGGACGTCGATGGTGACCGCTGGTGGGTCGACCTCAGCGAGTTGTGCGAGCTCAGCGTCAACGGGTGACGGTTGCGCGCGAACGCACTACCGAGTCTCGGTGCACTCACTGGTCGTCGATGGGCCGCCCGCGGTCGAACGTCGGGCCTCGCAGGCCACCGCGGACGGCGAGCACTCCGCGTCGGTGGTCCCGGCGTCGACGCAGAACGCGGTCTCGACCAGCACGCATTCGATCAGATCGGGGACCGCGCCGGCGGCGATCGAGCGCGTCCGCTCGCAGTCGCGCTTCTCGCGCAGGCAGAAGCCCGTCGTCGGCGCGGACGGCGAGTCCGCGCAGTAGAACCCGCGCGGCTGTCGCGGCGTCGGTGGCCTCGCGTGTACGGGCTCGGTCGGCTCCTCTCGGACGACGACGACGTCACGCGTACGGGGGCGAGCTTCGTCCGCGTCCGCGTCTTCGCGGTTGCTCCAGGTCGCGACCGCCGTTCGACAGTCGCCGGCCCAGTTGCTGCCGCTCATCGCCGACGCGACGTGGACGACGGTCCAGGCGATCCCGAAGACGATGTACGCACCGCGATCGGGCAGGGTCTCGTCGCTCAGCGCGGCGACGGTGGTCAGGGTGTTCAGCCCCGCGAACACGCCGTCCACGACGGCCCACCCCGAGCTGGTGCTGCAGTGCGGCTCCGCGCGCCGCCTGGGTTGCACGCCATGCTCGAGATGATCTTGGAAGAGCCACGCGCAGCCCGACAGCTGGATCAGGCACACGGTCGCGCCGAACGTTCGTTGATGCATCCCCCCACGCTGGGGCTTCACCACCACGACCTGTGATGCGGTTGCGGGCACGGACGTCGGGGCGCGAGCGGCCAGGCCTGTGGGTTTTCAGCGATCCACGCGAGGGCTTCGCGAACGGCGGAGGTGAGCTCCAGTCCGAGATGCTCGCGCTGGGCTTCGTCTCAATCCGCGGCCATCGACAGCTCTTCCGTCGCCTCGTCATCGAAGCGAAGCGGCTTGGTCATCGCCGGAGCTTGCTCTCGATCGCGATCATGACCTCGGTCGCTTCGCGGCCCACCGACTCACCACGGACCGCGCGTTCGGCGCGCCGGGTGATCTCAACGGCCCAGCGCTCCGCGACCTCCGCGGGGGGCAACGTGCGCTCGGCATTGTCGAGGTTCCGCAACAGCGCAGCCGCTACATCGGCGCGTTCATCGAGCGGCAAACGAAGGACCTCCTCGAGGAGTTGACGGGCCTGTTCGCTCACGTCGTCAGTTTACCGCCCGCGTTCTCGCGCGTCGACGCTCCGGTTGCGAGGTGTCATCTGGTTCGCTACGTCGTCGGTGTCTTCTACCATCAGCAATTACGGCACTCATCGCTGACGTCCCGATGACGTCCTGGCCAAAAAAACCGTCTCGGAATGGTCAGCGCAGCATCGGGATCATCGACCCGTCGTCCATTCCACTGGGCGGGTCGTAGGAGCCGTGCCAGCCGACGAGGGTGCGCTCGAACGCGTCCGCGAAGTACCTCGCCCCGCAGCGGATGGCGACGATGCTTCCTCCGTACGCGACCCGCATCTCACGTGACGCTCGCCGCTCCGTCCACTCATCCCAGGCGGAGCTGCTCGGCAGACATCTGGGATCGGAGGTCGCTTCCCAAAGACCCTCGGCTGCACGAGCTGCCGCCTGAAGCAGTCGCGCCAGCTCCTTGTGCCCTTGCTTGTTCGCCACGTCCGCGGGCGTTTCGCGTTCGGACGATGGACCCGTCGTCGATGCGCCGATGCGGATGAGTGCCCGTGCGACGTCTTCCTGCCCGTGATAGGCGGTTTGGTGCAGAAACGTCCACAGCGAGGACGGCTTCTTGTACCGACTACACGTTGCGGCGAGCTCGGGCTCGCCGACGAGTGCCGCCAGCACCTTCATCCAGTGGCCGGCCTTCGCCAATCCGTAGAGGCGCGGGACCTCCTCGACCTTCACCACTTCATCATCAACGACCATCTTGGACTCTACCCTTGCACAGAAGGTTGACGTCAGCGGCCGGCGCGTTAGGGCTGCACGGATCGTGCGTGGTGTTCGAGCCAGGCGGCGATGTCGGCCAGCTCCGCGCGGCCCGTGATCACCTCGTCGATCAGGAACGTCTCGCCCGCGGCGGCCGCGACGACGATCCGTTGGCCATTGAGGCGCAAGAAGATCGCCGTCAGGGCGAACGCGACGCGCTTGTTGCCATCGACGAACGGGTGGTTTCGCCCGAGGCTCTGCATCAAGGCTGCGGCCTGCAGCCACAGCGTCTCGTAGTAGCCGGTCTGCGGTCGGGCGAGCGCGCTCTGCAGCAGGCCGAGATCACGCACGCCGGCAAGCCCACCGAACCGCTCGAGCAAGGCGCGGTGCAGCTCGAGCGCCTCGTCGAGCGTCGGGAACAGCGTCAGCTTCAGCTTCACGTCACGCTACTTCGCCAGGCGCTCGAGCAGCTCGGCGTGGTCCGTGAGGATCTCGTCGATCGCCGCGCGGAACGCTGGGCGCACCCGGTACTTGGCGAGGTACTCGGCCACGGCCTCGTTGACGATCTTCGAGATGCTGCGATCGGTCTCGGCCGCGAAGCTGCGCAGATCCTTCGCCACGCGGGCGTCGAGCTGGGTGGCGAACTTGATCGGCTTCACATGGATCAGCATGCATGATGATTCATGAACCATCAAGCACGTGATCGGGACGTTTTTGTCGGGGTATCCAGAGCGCGGAACCTCGACCA
This sequence comes from Pseudomonadota bacterium, assembly GCA_026387715.1. Lineage (GTDB taxonomy): Bacteria > Myxococcota_A > Polyangia > Haliangiales > Haliangiaceae > JABFXX01. The sequence continues at coordinate 325 of JAPLLF010001270.1, read as the reverse complement.
TCGACTCCGTGATGTCCTACTTCCAGCACGTCGAGGCCGGGTCCGAGAACCTGACGATCAGGTCGGCCGTGGAGCTGCCACGAGCGAGGCCTGGATCATGTCGTGGAGCGAACGTGGAGCGCAGGCTCAGGATGATCGGTCGGAGTTCTCCAACATCGCGATCAACTTCTTCATGTCCTGCTTGTGGTCGTGTCTCTATAGTTGTGTAGAAGCCGGTTTCTTGGGCCGCAAGAAAAGAAGGGGGAACCTCCGGGTTGCGACACCGAGGAGGAACCCCCATGAGCAGACCAAAACGATCCACCCACGCCGAATTTATCGACCTCGA
>JAPLLF010000877.1 GCA_026387715.1 Pseudomonadota bacterium | reverse complement strand
CTCGGCCCAGAACCCGGTCGCGTAGAGCCGGTCGAGGAACGCGCGCGGGGTCGCCTCGACGATCGTGCCGCGCGCGGCCGCGTGCAGGCCGAGCCAGCGGGCCTCGAACGCGTCGCGCGACGTCGGCCACGGGAACGCGGGTGCGAGCGGCGCACCGACGCGGCGCGCGAGCTCGATCACGACGTCGGCGGTCGCGCGGGTGTCGTGCAGCGGGGCGACCACCGGGCGGCGCACGCCGGCGACGGCGCGCGGTAGGCCGGGCGCGGGCGTGGCGTCCTCGAAGCGCTCGAGGAAGGTGTGGTCCGGCAGCACGAGGTCGGCGACGTCGGCGACGGTCTCGTCGAGGAACGGCGAGAAGCTGACGACCAGCGGGATCGCGGCGAGCGCGTCGCGCCAGCGGCGCGGCTGGGCGCGGGCGTACGCCGGGTTCGCGTGGTGGAGCAGCGCGATCGCCGGTGGTGCCGCGAGGATCGCGGCGGGCAGCGTGTCGAGCACCGCGTGCGCCGTCGGGAAGCTCGCGGTCCCCGCGCGGTCGAGCCGCGGCGTCGCGAGCGCGCGGCGCGCGACGTCGTCGAGCGCCACCGTCGGCCACGCCGCGAGCGGTGGCTCGGGCGCGATCCGCAGGCCGCCGCGATCGTTCTCGATCGCGCCGAGCAGCGCGCTCAGCGCGAGCGCCGCCCGCGCCGTCTCGAGCGCGTTGGAGAACGCGAGGCTGCGCTCGTCGACGATCGCCAGCACCGGGCGGCGCTCCCACAGCGCGTGCGCGAGGGTCTCGAGCTGCTCGGCGGGCACGCCGGTGATCGTCGCGACGTACGCGGGGGTGAAGCCATCGACCAGGGCGCGGAACGCCGCGACACCGCCCGCGCGATCGACGAGCGAGTGCTCGTAGGTGCCGTCGCGGAGCAGCACGTGGCCGAGGCCCAGGGCGAGCGCGCCCGAGGTGCCGGGCTGGATGGGCAGCCACTCGTCGGCGTTGTACGCGGCGAGGTCGAAGGTCGGCCCGGCGTGGATCAGCCGCGCGCGGCGGGCGCCGTCGCGGCGCATCTCCGCCGCGACCCGCGCGAAGTAGATCGACCGGCACGAGTCCTCGAGCAGCCCGGCCTCGAGGCTGAGGATCGCGTTGGCGTGGCCCCAGCCGTACGCGGGCAGCTCGCGCACGCCCACGGCGAGCTCCATCGCCTGCGCGAGCGTCGCACCGTGGCCGGGCGCGCCGTCGACGAAGTTCGGCGTGCCGAACGCCTGGCAGAGCCGCGCGAGCAGCTCGTGGGTGAACCCGCGCTCCTGACCGGAGATCACGAGGAGCTGCTCGGGGGCGCGCGCGCGGACCTCCGCGAGCGCGTGTGCGAGCGTGGCCAGCGCCTCGTCCCACGACACCGGCACGAGCGCGCCACCCTCGCGCCGCAGCGGGCCGGCGAGCCGATCGGGATCGTAGAGCGTCTGCAGGCTGGACAGCCCGCGGGCGCCGATGCCGCCGCGGTTGAGCGGGCTCGCGACGTTGCCCTCGACCCGCACCGCGCGACCCTCGACGACGCGCACCCGGATCCCGCACGCCGCCGGACATTGCGCGCACGACGAGACGATCGAGCGCTCCTCGAAGGTCGCGAAGTCCTCGGACCCCGGCACGTACGGCTTGATCTGCGAACGCGAGAACGGATCGTGGTCGGGCGGCGTCCACGCGCGCTTGCAGCCGGGCAGCGCCGCGAGGGCGCCGAGGGCGGCGCCGAGGGCGGCGCGTCGGGTGAGGTCGTTCCGTGGATCGGTCGCCATGGTGGTTCGTCCTAGCGGTGGCACGTGCCGCACCACGTGGATGCGCCGCGCCGGCGATGGCAGTCGAGGCAGGCGGACATGTGCAGGAGCTGCTGCACCGGCTCCGTCGGTGGGGTGGTCCACGTCGCGACGTCGCCGTGGCAGGTCTCGCACGCGAGCTTGGCGATGCCGACGTGCGCGCGATGCGACGCGTAGACGTGGCCGGGGTTGCGCGTGATCTGCGTCCACCGGAACGGCCCGGGGACCGCGAGCTCGCGGACCTGTGCTTCGCGCGGGTTGGCGAGGCCGCTCGCCCCGAGCTGCGGGCGCATGTGGCACCGCAGGCAATCGCGGAGCGCCGGCAGCCCCGCGTGCTCCGCGCGCTCGGCGCCCGCGTGGCAGTCGACGCAGCGCAGCCGACGACCGTCGAGATCGAGCGCGAGGTGCAGCGCGTGATCGAACGCGATCGGCTGGGTGGTCGGGCGCGGCGGCTGGCTGCACGTCGGGCCGACGACCCCGACGAGGACGGCGACGAGCGGTGGGCGCGGCGATCGACGTGGCAGGCGAGGCAGGTGTCGCGGCTCGTGACCGCGGTCGCGTGGACGCGATGGCAGTCGGTGCACCGCTGGTGCTGCGGGATGCGGTGCATGTTCGGCAGGTTCGCGTGGCACTGCGTGCACGGCGGCGGCGTCGCGGGCCCGTTCGGCCCGTGGGGGCGGTGACAGGTCTGGCAGCCACCGACGACGCGGACGTGCGGGGTGCGCGTGCGGTCGGCGTGGCAGCTCGCGCACGTCGCGGCCTCGGGTCTGCGCTGGCCGGTGTGCACGTCGTGACACGACTTGCAGTCGGCATGCCCGCGCGGCGCCGTGGTGGCCTCGGCGGCGTGGCAGGTCCCGCAGGCCGGCCGCGGCGCGGCCGGGGTGTGTGCGGCGGTCGCGTGGCAGCTCGCGCACGGCGCGTGGCCGGTCGACGTCACGATCGCGGGGGTGCCACCGAGCGGACGCGCGTGACAGCCGAGACAGAACCCACGATCGGGCGGCGCGAGCGCGAAGGCGTGGCGCTGGTGACAGTCGCGGCACGCGGTGGTGCCGTGGTGGACGGCGCGCTTCGCGTCGTGGCAGCGCTCGGTGCACGCGACGGCGAGCTGCGCCGGCGCGAGCTTGGCGTGCGGCGGGTGGCAGCCGATGCACGCGCCGGTCGCGTGCCGCGCGCTCGCGGCGATCGCGCGGTGACACGTGACGCAGCGATCGGCGGGCAGCGCCGTCGGGACGTGCGGGTCGTGGCAGCTCGTGCACGCGAGGTGGACCGTCGGCGCGAGCACCGGCTTGTCGCGGTGGCAGGTGGTGCAC
>JAPLLF010000982.1 GCA_026387715.1 Pseudomonadota bacterium | reverse complement strand
AGAGCCACCAGTAGGCGGCAGCCCGAACTCCTACGTAAAGGTGAGGGTTGGCCTTGACTCGGTGCTGTCGTCCTCTATAGTCCCGCTTGTCAGCAGTAACCCTTACGTATGCGTGAGGGTTCGGCGGATAAAGAGATAAACATGAGTGATTCCGAGGATAAAGATAAGCTCATGCGGGTCGGTGAGCTTGCGAAGGTGGTCGGCAAGACCGTCCGCGCGATGCACCTCTACGAGGAGCTCGGTCTCCTCGAGCCTCGCTCCCGCTCGGAAGGTGGCTTCCGGCTGTACGGTGCCGAGGCCGTCGATCGCATCCACTGGATCGTCAAGCTCCAGGCGATCGGCTTCACGCTGGCCGAGATCCAGGGCTTCGTGCGCGACTTCCAGCGCTCCGGCTCCAGCCACGAGGCGACGTCGCGCGTGCGCGCGATGTTCGTGGAGAAGCAGACGCAGATCCGCGAGCAGATCACCCAGCTACAGGTGATCGAGAACGACCTCTCCGAGGCGCTCGTGTACCTCGACTCGTGCGACAGCTGCTCCGGTCACGTCCCCGCCGAGTGCGGGCGCTGTGACCACCACGGCCACCAGCGCGACGAAGCTCCCCCCTTGTTCGCAGGCCTGTCGCGCCAGCGCGCGGACGACAAAGGCTTCGACGTTCCCGTCACCGTGCTCTACCGAGAAGGCAACAACTGATGGCGACTGCATCCAAGCTCGAGATCTCCGTGCCCGTCGGGGTCCAGCTCCCGATCTTCATGGATAGCCATTCGACGACCCGCGTGGACCCGCGCGTCGTCGAAGCGATGCTCCCGTACTTCACGGAGCACTACGGCAACGCGGCGAGTCGTAACCACTCGTTCGGGTGGACCGCCGAGGCCGCCGTCGACCACGCGCGCGGGCAGATCGCCGCGCTCCTCGGTGGTGACGCCAAGGAGATCGTCCTGACGTCGGGCGCGACCGAGTCGAACAACCTCGCGATCAAGGGCGCCGCGTCGTTCCTCAAGAAGCAGGGCAACCACATCATCACGGTCGAGACCGAGCACAAGGCGGTGCTCGACACGTGCAAGCGGCTCGAGCGCGATGGCTTCGAGGTCACGTACCTCCGGCCCGCGAAGGACGGCCTCGTCACCCCCGAGCAGGTCGTCGCGGCGATGACGCCGAAGACGATCCTCGTGTCGATCATGCTCGCGAACAACGAGATCGGCGTCATCCAGCCGATCGCGGCGATCGGCGCGGCGATCAAGGCCCAGAACCCGAAGTGCCTGTTCCACACCGACGCGGTGCAGGGCGTCGGCAAGATCCCGTTCGACGTCGAGGCGGCGAAGGTCGACCTCGTGTCGATCACCGCGCACAAGATGTACGGACCCAAGGGTGTCGGCGCGCTCTGGGTTCGCCGCAAGCCACGCGTCCGCATCGACCCGATCATCGACGGCGGCGGACACGAGCGCGGCATGCGCTCGGGCACGCTCCCGGTCCCGCTGATCGTCGGCTTCGGCAAGGCGGCCGAGCTCGCCCGGCTCGAGATGGGTGACGAGGCGGTGCGCCTTGGGACGCTCCGCGATCGCCTGTTCCACGGCATCACCGCGAAGCTGACCGAGACCTACGTCAACGGCTCGCTCGAGCATCGGCTGCCGGGCAACCTCAACATCTCGTTCGCCTTCGTCGAGGGCGAGTCGCTGCTGATGGCGCTCAAGGATCTCGCGGTGTCGTCGGGGTCGGCGTGTACCTCGGCGTCGCTCGAGCCGAGCTACGTGCTGCGCGCGCTCGGCATCGGCGACGAGCTCGCGGTTCAACACCGAGGCCGAGATCGACTTCACGATCGAGCTGGTCGTGAAGAGCGTCGAGCGGCTGCGCTCGCTCTCGCCGCTCTGGGAGATGCACCTGGACGGCATCGACATCAATTCCATCGCGTGGACTCCGCACTGAGCTAGCTCGAAGCAAGCTTCGAGAGAAAAAGACCAACCATGGCGTACTCCGAAAAAGTCATCGATCACTACGAGAACCCGCGCAACGTCGGCACCTTCGGCAAGGAGGCGGATGACGTCGGCACGGGGCTCGTCGGCGCGCCCGCGTGTGGCGACGTCATGCGGCTGCAGATCCGCGTCGAGAACGGCGTCATCACCGACGCGAAGTTCAAGACGTTCGGCTGCGGCTCGGCGATCGCCTCGAGCTCGCTCGCGACCGAGATGATCAAGGGCATGACCCTCGCGCAGGCGGCCGAGATCAAGAACACGCAGATCGTCGAGGAGCTCAACCTCCCGCCGGTCAAGATCCACTGCTCCGTGCTCGCCGAGGACGCCATCAAGGCGGCCATCGACGACTACAAAAAGAAGCACGCATGATGACGGCGTCGGCGACGAATACCCCCTCGGTCCAACCTCCCGTGGCTTCGACGATCACGATCTCGAAGAAGGAGGTTGAGCTCACCGCCTCGGCGGCGGCGGAGATCATCCGGCAGCGCGACAAGCGCGGGACGCCCGATGCGCGGATTCGCGTCGGCGTGCGCGGCGGCGGCTGCACCGGCTTCACCTACGTGTTCGAGTGGGCCGACGCGATCCGCAAGACCGACAAGGAGTTCGCCAAGGACGGCGCGGCGATCGTCGTCGATCCGAAGAGCCTCGTGTACCTCGGCGGCATGCAGCTCGACTTCGTGAAGAACATGATGGGCCACGGCTTCAAGTTCAACAATCCGAACGCCAAGGGCGAGTGTGGCTGTGGCGAGAGCGTCCAGTTCTGATGCCTTCGGGGCGCTGGGGCTGCCCGCGCGCTTCGACCTCGATCCGCAGGTGATCGAGCAGGCGTTCTTCGAGCGCAGCAAGGAGCTGCACCCGGATCGCTTCGCCACCGCGCCGGCCGCCGAGCGCGTCGCCGCGTTGTCGCGGTCGCGCGCGCTCAACGACGCCTACCAGACCCTCAAGAAGCCCGTGCCGCGCGCCGAGTACCTGCTCGCGTGCCGGGGCGTGAAGATCGGCGACAACGAGCGCCTCGATCCCACGTTCCTCATGGAGATCCTCGAAGAGCGCGAGGCGCTCGCCGAGGCCCGGATCGCCAAGGATCGCGCGGTGATCGAGACCTTCGAGGCGTCGTGGAAGGCCAAGCGCGCGGCCGCGATCACGCGGCTCGGCGCGGCGTTCGCCGGCGACGACGTCGACGCCATCAAGCGCGAGCTCATCTTGCTGCGCTACGTCGATCGCTACCTCGAAGAATGTGACGCGGCGCTCGAGGCCGAGGACTAGGAAGACTAGGAAGTCATGCTGTTCCAGATCGCAGAGCCCGGAGAGAGCACCGCCAAGGAGGCGTGCAAGAAGCGCGTGGTCGGCATCGACCTCGGCACGACGAACAGCCTCGTCGCGCACGTCGCGGACAGCCAGCCGCAGACGATCGGCGACGATCCGGTCGTGCCGTCGGTCGTGTTCTATCCACCCGACGGCCGTGGCGCGCCCATCGTCGGCCGCGAGGCGATGGCCTACGCGATCGACCAGCCCCACAACACGATCGCGTCGGTGAAGCGCCTGATCGGGCGCGGCGCGAAGGATGTCGCGGCGGTCGCCGGGCTCGTGTCGTACGAGCTCGACGGCGACGATCGCGCGGTCCGCGTGAAGCTCGCCGACGGCCGCCTGGTCTCGCCGATCGAGGTGTCGGCGGAGATCCTGCGGTCGCTGCGCGATCGCGCGGTGGCCGCGCTCGGCGGTCCGATCGAGGGCGTCGTGATCACGGTGCCCGCGTACTTCGACGACGCCCAGCGCCAGGCGACGCGCGACGCGGGGCGGCTCGCGGGGCTCGAGGTCCTGCGCCTGCTCGCCGAGCCGACCGCCGCGGCGCTCGCCTACGGCCTCGATCGCGGCAGCGTGGGCACCTACGCGGTGTTCGACCTCGGCGGCGGCACGTTCGACGTGTCGATCCTCAAGCTCGTGGACGGCGTGTTCGAGGTGAAGGCCACCGGCGGCGACTCGGCGCTCGGGGGGGACGATCTCGATCGCGCGATCGCCCGGAGCCTGCTCGGGGCGCGGCTCGACGACGCCGACCGCGCCTACGTCGCGCGGGCGCTGCGCGAGGCGCGGCGCGTGAAGGAGGCGCTGACCGAGGCGCCGTCGACGACGTTCGCGCTCGGCGACGTCCGCGAGCCGTTCGATCGCGATCGGCTGCGCGCGTGTGCCAAGGAGCTCCTCGAGCGCTGCGGCAAGGCCTGCCGGCGCGTGCTCAAGGACGCCGAGCTCGAGCGCGAGCAGCTCGACGGCGTGATCCTCGTCGGCGGGTCGACGCGATCGCCGGTCGTGCGCGACTTCGTGCGCGACCTGTTCGCGAAGGAGCCGCTGTCCGATCTCGATCCCGACCAGGTCGTCGCGCTCGGCGCGGCGGTCCAGGCCGACGTCCTCGCCGGGGGCGAGCAGAAGGCCGTGCTGCTCGACGTCGTGCCGCTGTCGCTCGGCATCGAGATGATGGGCGGCGTCGTCGAGAAGCTCATCCACCGCAACACCACGATCCCGTGCGGCGCGACGCAGACGTTCACGACGTACGCTGACAACCAGACCGGCTTCGACCTCCACGTCCTGCAGGGCGAGCGCGAGACCGCCGAGGCCAACCGGTCGCTCGCGCGGTTCACGCTGCGCGGCGTGCCGCCGATGGTCGCCGGCATGGGCCGCGTCGAGATCACGTTCCTCGTCGACGCCGACGGGCTACTCC
>JAPLLF010000939.1 GCA_026387715.1 Pseudomonadota bacterium | reverse complement strand
CGGGTCCAGCGGCACGAGTCCGTGTTCGAAGCCGCCCGCGCGCTCGCCGCCGAGCCGCGCCCGCATGTGGGTCTGCAGATCGCCGCCGCCGTCGGGCAGCTCGCGGTAGGCGTTGTTCAGGAGCTCCTGCGGCGAGATGTGCTCCACACCGGTCTGCGTCGCGAGCTCGTGCGCCTGGTTGTTGATCGCGTTGGTGTAGTTCGTGGTCAGCCGCTCGACGTCCTCGTCGTCCGGGAGGATCTCGTTGAGCTCGCGACACAGATCCACGGCGGCGGCGCGCACGAGCTGGCCGAGCGGCGTGCCGGCCGGGACGGTGGCATCGGCGAGGTGCACGGCGGCGTCGATCGCGATCTCGGCGAGCGCCTGCTGCATCGGGATGTGGCCCGCCGTCGGCGTGCGATCGTCGCTCGCGAGGTGGACCTGGCCGCCGAGCTGGCCGATCGCGGCGGCGTCGGCGCGCAGCCCGAGCACGCGCTCGACAGTCTGCCGGTTCTCCTCGCCGATGCAGTGATACAGCCGGTCCTGCAGGTTGTGGATCCGCCCGTCCTGGTTGGCGCGGCGGACGAGCTCGGGGCCGGGCGACAGCGCGGCCGCGTGGAAGATGTCGCGCACCGTCGGGACCGCGCACTCGCGCTCGTACCGGCACAGCGCTTCGACGATCGGCCCGTCGGCGTGCCAGCCGTCGAACCAGCCGAGGTTCGTCAGGCTCGGCGCGATCGCGTCGATCGCGCGCGACATGATCGCGCCGATCTGCGCGAGCTGCTCCGGCGTCGGCGGCGCGGGCGCGGTGCCCACCGTCACGGGCGCTGTCGCAAGCGCGCTCTCGGGATCGGCGCCGCCGACGTCCGGCGCCTGGCCCCACGCGCGGTACACGTAATCGTGTACGGAGATCGACAGGCCGTTCACCGTCGCGACCGCGCGGTTGCGATCGGTGTCGAGCGCCTGGCGGAACATGAGGTCGCCGGACAGCTGCTGCAGCTGCGCCTGGTCGGCGGCGAGCAACACCGCGGCGGCAAGTGCGTCGTCGGCCGAGCCCTCGTTGCGCGCGGCCGCGTAGATCGCGTCGCTCGGCGACGGCGTGTCGGTCCCGCGCGCGACGAGCCGCAGGATCGTGTCGTGCTGCGCGGTCGGCAGGCGCTGGATGATCGCGCCGAGCATCGACTGCGCGAGGACGCGGCGCCGGATCTCCGCGTTGTCGACGCCGGGTCGCTGCGCGAGGAAGTCGCGGATCAGCGCGAACCGCTCCCCGTCGGTGGGCGTGTGTGCGGGCGCGGTTGCCGCCGGCGTCGTTCCGGTGCTCGGGCCCGCCATCATCCCCGCCATGTTCGGGTAGCACTGGATCGCGAGCCCCTCGACGCTGTCCATCGCGCGATTGACCGCGGTCATCACGCTCGGCGACGCCGACATCAAGCGGTTCTGCACCTCGATGTCGTGCGCGAGCAGATCGCGCACGCGCGAATCAGCGGCGCGGATCACGGTCTGGAGCGTGGTGAGCATCATCGGTGACACGGCCGGGCGCTCGCTGGTCGCGGGCGCTCCGGTCGGCGACGGCGCCGGGATGTCGCGCAGCACGCGCGCCTTCAGCGCCGTGAACGCGGTCTGGACCTCTGGAGGAACCGGCGCGCCGCCCGGCGTGGGCGCGGCAGCGGCGGCGGCGGTCAGCGCGAGCGCGCCGCTGAGATCGCCGTGGACGAGGTTGTAGACCGCGCGCGCCTGCGACGGCAGCACGGGTGCGCTCGGCCCCGGCGCCGTCGCGTCGGTCGGCGCGCTCGGC
>JAPLLF010000458.1 GCA_026387715.1 Pseudomonadota bacterium | reverse complement strand
GAGTTCGCCTCGTTCTACCGCTCGCTCGGGACCTAGGTCACGATCTGCGAGTTCCTGCCGCGTCTCGTGCCCAACGAGGATCCGGAGATCAGCAAGGAGCTGCTGCGCGCGTTCGACAAGCGCGGGATCAAGTCGCTCGTCGATCACAAGTTGACGTCGGCGAAGACCGTCGGCGGCCGCGTCGTGATGACCGCGGAGGCCAAGGCGACCGGCGCCAAGGTCGAGCTCGAGGCCGACATCCTGCTCGTCGCGGTCGGCGTGCAGGCGAACGTCGAGCACCTCGGGATCGACGCCCACGGCGTGACCCTCGAGCGTGGCTACATCAAGGTCGACGCCGACAATCGTTGCGGCGACAACCTCTACGCGATCGGCGACGTCACCGGGCGCGGGCTCGCACACGTCGCGTCGGCCGAGGGCGTGTTCGTCGCCGAGGTGATCGCTGGCGTCCACGCGGAGCGCGTGCGGTACGACGCGATCCCCGCGTGCACGTACTGTTCGCCGGAGATCGCCTCGGTCGGGCTCACCGAGGAGAAGGCCCGCGCGCAGGCCATCCCGATCAAGGTCGGCAAGTTCCCGTTCTCGGCGCTCGCGAAGGCGCGCGCGGCCGGTGACACCACGGGCTTCGTGAAGGTGCTGTGGCACGCCGAGACCGGCGCGCTCGTCGGGGCCCACCTGATCGGCCCCGCGGTCACGGACCTGATCGCCGAGCTCACGCTCGCGAAGACCACCGAGGTCAACGCCGAGAGCCTGATCGCGACGATCCACGCGCACCCGACGTTCGCCGAGACCATCAAGGGTGCGACCGAGGCCGCGCTCGGCCACGCGATCGATCTGTAGTACCCCGACGCTAACCCGGTGCCGCACGGTCGCGAGCCGCGGTCGTGTAGCGTGAGGCTATCCGCCGCTCGCTCCTCACGCTGATCTCCATCAGCGCGCTCGCGGGGTGCCGCGTCGGCGCCTATGGCGGCTCGGTGAGAGGGCGCAGCGCGACCGCGGCCATGGACCGCCAGTCGAGCGCATCGGCCGGCCAGTGGGATGTGACCGGTGACATCCGCGTGAACGAGCAGATCTTCGTGATGACCACGGTCGGGGCCGGTGGCCTGCGGGTGCGCGACCGGACGATGGGCGTGCTCGCCGAGCGGGCGGACATCCTCGACGCGCACCTCGGCGTCGGCGTCGGCTACGAGGGCGCGCGCATCGGCGCGTTCCGCGTGATGCCGTTCGTGCACTTATCGAAGAGCTTCCGTACGTTCGTGCTGTCCGACGAGCCGAGCATCTCGGTCCGGACCACGCTCGGGCTCGAGCTCCAGGCGATCCTGTCGAGGGACGACGATCGCGCCGGCATCGCCGCGCGCATCGGCTACGCGTATCTCTCGATGGCCCCCGGCGAGGTGCTCCCCGGCGACCCGCCGCTCGACGCGCCGCTCGGCATCCACGCGATCCTGTTCCAGGTCGGCGGCTGGTTCTTCTTCGATCCGGGGAAGCACTGATGCGGCCCCACGCGTGCCTCGCGCTCGCGGCGCTGGTCACGATCGGGTGCGCCGGCCAGGGCGCGCACTACGGGCTCGGCTACGCGATCTCGAACGGCGCCGCCGTGCTGCCGCCGACCGCCTCGCGCGGCACGACGGCGATGCTCAACTATCACGAGCAGGCCGGCGCGCTCGCCCGCGCCATCCTCCTCGTCGTCTCGGCGGCCGGCCTCAAGAATCCCGACGGCGACACGAGCTCGAGCGTGACGTACGAGCACACCGTCATCGGCGACACCGTCTACACGACGAAGACCACGACGACGACGTTCACGCCGACGACCCCCGAGGAGCGCGCCACGCGCGAGGCGGCGATCGCGGACTTCAGCCAGAACGTCGCCCCCGGCATCATGAACAACGATCTCCCGGTCGAGCTCGACATCGGCCTCGCGTCGCCGAGCTTCGGCGGCGACACCAGCGGCGGCTACTTCACCATGGCGTACCAGGTGCCGCTGACCCAGCGGAGCGCGTTCTCGCTCGGGTTCGGCTTCGCGGGCTTCACGTACCACGGCCGGATGATCGACGACGTCACCAGCGACGGCACGACGATCACCTCGACGACCTCGATGCGCGACCTCGAGTATTCGATGATCGGCTTCCCGCTCAAGCTCCAGGGCGCGATCGCGAATCGCACGTCGCTGTTCTTCCAGTGGGACCTCAACATCGCGACCCTGACGAGCGATCAGGCCTCCCCGTTCACGCTGGGCCTGCACGTCGTGTTTCCGATCATCTCGTTCAAGGCGATCATGACGAGCGACCGGTTCGATCCGGGCGCGACGACGTTCGGCGTGGAGGCGATCCTTGGGATCTAGGATCCTCCTGATCGCCGCGTTGCTCGCGCCCGCGCCTGCGCTCGCCCAGGTCGCACCCGAGGATCCGCCGGTCGAGCCGGCTCCACCCGTCGAGGCGCCGCCGCCTGTCGAGGCGCCGGCGACGACCCCCGTCGAGCCACCCGCCGAGCCCGCGAAGGTCGAGCCGGCCCCACCCGACCGGTCGTCGACCACGTTCGTGCGCCCGGCGTACGCGGGCATCGTCGGCTTCGGGCTCGGCCTCGGGGGCGCGACCGGCGCGCCGGCGGACGTCTACGGCGTCGGCGCGGGCATCGGCGTCACGCTCGGCCTCGCGTTCCACCTGACGTCGATCGAGGCCCGCTTCGGGATCGGCTACGCGACGCTGCCGACGTACGCCGCGTTGCGCGCGGCGACGACGCGCGGCGCGTACGGCACGCGCTCGCTGATCGTGCGGCAGATCGTCGTCGACACGTCGAGCGTGGGCGTCAGCGTGCTCGGCGGGCTCGCGACCGCCGAGGTGCCGCTGCTGTCGATCGGCGATGGCGGCGTGACGCCAGCGAGCGTCGAGGGCACCGGCCTCGCGCTCGGGGCCGCCCTGCACCTCCCGATGCGCCGACACTTCGAGGTCGGGGTCGAGGCATCGGCCTACCTGATGATGTGGGAGCTGCCGGCGCTGCCGTACATCACGCCGACCGGTGCCCCCGACGCACGGATGACGACGTACACGTCGTCGACCGCCGACGTGTCCTCGATCCCGTGGACGATGACGGCCTCGATCCGCGTCCTGATCGACTGAGCTAGGTCGCCGTGACGTCGAAGGTCACGGCGGGCGCGGCGATCTGGCAGTCGAGCTCGGTACACACGCTGAACTTGAACTGACCGACGAGCCGCAGCGCCCCGGGCCGCGCGGGACGAAAGCGGATCGTCATCGTGCCGCGATCCTTGGTCTCGGCCGCGAACGTGCTCGCCTCGATCGCGAGATCGGGGGATGGCAGCGCGACGAACTGCGTCGGATACTCGGCGTTCACCTTGTAGCCACCGAGCGAGACCACCACGATGCGCGCCTCGCAGATCGCGTCGTGCACGCAGGCGACCACCGGCGCGGGCTCGAGCCGAAACCACGCGTTGGCCTCGCCCGGAGGCGAAGCCACCCGAGGTGGGTGCGTCGCCGGGTGACAGCCGGCGAGGACAGCGAGCGTGGTCAGCCGGCGCATCTGCCCGGAGCCTGCCATGGACGCTCGCAACGCGCACCCCACATGGTACGACCGCCCCATGAGCGAGCGCGTTCACCTTCCGATCGTGACCAGCGACGCCGGGCCCAGCGCGCCAGCACCCGCGGTGCGTCGCCGCCACCCGGAGTGGATCCGCGCGCAGCTGCCCACCAAGCCCGCGTTCTTCGAGCTCCGCGCGATGGTCAAGGAGCTCCAGCTCCACACCGTCTGCGAGAGCGCGAGCTGCCCGAACATCGGCGAGTGCTGGACGCGTCGGGCGCTCACGATCATGATCCTCGGCGACATCTGCACGCGCTCGTGCCGGTTCTGCGACGTCACCACCGGCCGTCCGCTGCCCGCGGATCCCGACGAGCCGCGCCGGGTCGCCGAGATGCTGTCGCGGCTGTCCCTCGAGCACACCGTGATCACGTGCGTCGATCGCGACGACCTCGCCGACTTCGGCGCCGCGCACTGGGCCGAGACGATCACGCGCGTGAAGGCCGCCTGCCCGACCATGACGCTCGAGATCCTCGCCGGCGACTTCAAGGGCAAGACCGAGCTCGTCGACGTCGTCCTCGATGCCGACCCCGACGTGTTCGCGCACAACCTCGAGACCGTGCCGCGGCTGTCGCGCCAGGTCCGCGTGCAGGCGAGCTATCCGCGCAGCTACGCGATCCTCGAGCACGCCCGCAAGCGCGGCGCGGTCACCAAGACCGGCCTGATGCTCGGGCTCGGCGAGACCCGCGACGAGGTCGAGGAGGTCCTGCGCGACGTCGCGAAGCTCGGCGTCGACATCGTGACGCTGGGCCAGTACCTGTCGCCGAGCAAGCAGCACCTCGCGATCGAGCGGTACGTGCCCCCGAGCGAGTTCGCGGAGCTCGAGCAGTACGCGCGCTCGCTCGGCATCATCGAGGTCGTCGCCGGCCCGCTCGTGCGCAGCTCGTATCACGCCGATGGCCAGGCCTCGCTCGTCCGCTCGCTCCGCGCCCAGAAGTAGGTGAAACCCACGGGATTGCGTGAGCTACAGCGCCGGCGCGCCGAGATCGATCGGCTCGCCGTCGAGCAGCACCCGGGCGCCCGCGACGTCTCGCGCGACGACCCCGTCGAGCCAGGTCGCCAGCTCGGGCGTTGGACGCTTCGGCGCGCGCAGATGGATCGTCGCGATGCCCGCGCGGGCGAGATCCTCGACGATCGACGCGCCACGCACCTGCGCGGCCGGATCGCCGCCGTTCCACGCGACGTCGGCGACCGCGCTGCCGGCGCGCAGCCGGATCGTCCAGTCGGTCGCCGTGAAGCCGCGGTACTCGCCCATCGACGCGCGGACCTCGCAGCGCGCCGCTTGCCGCGATGCGACGAGCACGCCGACCTGC
>JAPLLF010000232.1 GCA_026387715.1 Pseudomonadota bacterium | reverse complement strand
CGCATGACCTGGACGCCGTGGATGAACGTCGCGACGATGCCGCGTGCGCGGGCGATCAGCCGGCGGCCGCCCGCGGGCAGATCGTCGACGAACACCGGCGGATCCGAGCCGATCGTCCTGGGGTCGAACAAGCAGAGGTCGGCGTGGTAGCCGGGCTTGAGCAGGCCGCGGCGGGCGATCCCGAACACCGACGCGGGGTGCGCGGTCAGCTTCCAGATCGCCTGCTCGAGCGAGAGGGCCTGCTGCTCGCGGACCCAGTCGCCGAGGAGGACGGTCGGGTAGCGCAGATCGCAGACCTGATCGACGTGGGCCCCGGCGTCCGAGATGCCGAGCATGAAGCGCGGCTCCTGCAGCAGGGAGCGCACGACGTCGCGATCGAGGTTCGCGCTCTCGAACTGGAACAGGGTGCGCAGATCGTCCTCGAGCGTCAGATCGAGGAAGGCATCGAGCGGCTCCTTGTTCTCGGCCCGCGCGATGTCACCGATCGTGCGGCCCAGGTAGCGCTCCGAGAGATCGGGCCGGTCGGCCGCGGCGACCCGCACCCGCTCCCACGGGATCTTGCGGATGTGATCCTTCTGCTCGGCCTTGGCGGCGCGGCGGAAGTCGGCGTCCCCGTAGAGCTGCCGCTGCTCCTCGTAGGTGCCGTTGAGCGCCGGGCGCCACACCGCGAACTCGGAGAACTTGAACGGCTTCTTCATCGTGTGCATGAACACGATCGGCATCGGCGAGACCTGGGGCACGACCTTGTCGGCGATGTCGCCGAGCCGCGCGAGCTGCTTGGCGCCGAAATCGAGATCGCCCGTCATCGCGACCATCGGCAGGAAGCTGACCGGCCGGCCGCTCTCCTCGACGAGGAACCGCAGCGTCGCGACGTCGGCCTCGTTGATGTACTGCACGCCCTGACGGAGCGAGTCGAGCGCGACCGTGACCACGCCCTTCTTGGCGTCGCGGAGCACGTTGCACAGCGCCTTGAGCTCCTCCTGACTCGCGTTGCGACACGCGAGCGGCCCACCGCCGAAGCCGCGGTGGTTCGCGAGCAGGTCGTTCGAGAAGCCGAACGCGCCGTCGTCCATCGACTGCTTGAACACGGCGACCATCTGGGCGAGCTCGTCCGCGTTGGCGGCGCGCTCGAACGAGGCCTGGCCCATCACGTAGTGGCGCAGCGGCGTCAGCGAGATGAGCCCGGCGATGTTGACGCCGAGCCCGTCCTTCTCGATGTGCGCGAAGTACTCCTTGGGCGTACTCCACTGCCAGTCGACGCCTGCCTGGAGGACGTCGTAGTCGATGCCCTCGACGTTCACGAGATCACGCAGCAGGATCTCGCGCGTACTCTCGCGCACCGGCATCAGGCCGACACCGCAGTTGCCGAGCACGGCGCTCGTGACCCCGTGCCAGCAGCTCGGGGTGATCTGCCGATCCCAGAGGACCTGGGCGTCGAGGTGCGTGTGCGGATCGATGAACCCGGGCGACACGACGAGCCCATCGGCGTCGATGACGCGCGTGGCCCCACCTGGATCCTCGCGGCCGACGCTGCGGATCACGCCGCCCTGCACCCCGACATGGCCACGATAGATGGCGCGGCCGGTTCCGTCGGCGACGCGTGCGTTCTTGATCAACAGGTCGAGCATGAATATCCCCGGTTGCAGGCCACCGACCACCGCAAGCCACCCAACCCCGCTCGGCGACACCTAATACTAACGAACGGCTTCAGAGGGAGGTAGCCCCAAGGCGTTCTTTCAACGGCTGGAATCTCTCTCCTCAAGGAAGGGAATGGTCGACGACCGCTGGCGGGGTGTCAACTTCCCCGTCGGCGGCGCCTCAGACGGCGGCGCTCTGGACGCCACGGGCGGACTCGAACAGCGCACACAGCGCATCGTGGTGGGCCCGTCCGTCGGCGCGGCCGAGCTCGACGAGCTGGGTCGTGAAGCCACAGTCGAACAGCATGTAGGCGAGGAGGTCGCCGAACCGGTCGGGTTCGCCGTCCGCCATCCAGCGCAGCAACGTCGCGGCGGCCCCGGGGGTGCGCAGGGGGCAGGCCGGACTGGTCACGTACCCGGCGGCGAG
>JAPLLF010001088.1:14744-15893 GCA_026387715.1 Pseudomonadota bacterium | reverse complement strand
TCTTCGTTTGCCGGGAGCCTGCTACTCGGCGCGTTCCCGCTTACCGAGACGGGACTTGCACCCGCTGGATCACCACAGCGTGACGACGGGTTCTCGCCAGGATCCCCGGCGGGGCTTCCGTCGTCGTCACGACGCACCATGACCGAATCGTAATCGAAGCGAAGCTGTCACATTCCTCAAAACCTCTCGAAACCGCTCGGGTCCGTTGACGCTTGCCGAGGGGGGGTGTCGGTGGTCGAATGCCGGCCATGACACGCATGGTCAAGTGCGCCAAGCTCCACGAAGAGCTCCCCGGCCTCCCCTACAAGCCGTTCAGCGATACGCTCGGACAGCGCGTTTACGACACGATCTCCCAGCAGGCCTGGACCCAGTGGATCGAGCACAGCAAGAAGCTCGTCAACGAGTACCGCCTCGATCTCACGCAGAAGAAGGCCCACGACACGCTCAAGGAGCAGTGCGAGGCGTTCCTGTTCGGTGACGGCGGCACGCTGCCGGCCGAGTACGTCCCCGAAGGCCAGGGCGGCCACGGACACCAGCACTGACGTCGATCCTCGCCCGCTACCTCCCGGCGCTCGCGAGCGTGCCGTGGGTGACGCTCGGCGACTGGCCGACGCCGGTGCGTGCCGTGCGCGCGCTCGGGGGCGAGCTCTGGTTCAAGTGCGAGGGTGACGCCCACCCGCTGTACGGTGGCAACAAGGTCCGCACGTTGGAGGCCTGGTTCGGCCACGCCCGGGCGCGCCACGCCCGCCGGCTGTGGTCGATCGGCGCGTTCGGCTCGAACCACGTGATCGCGACGGTGCTCCACGGTCAGCGCATCGGCCTGCCCACCGGCGCGATCCTGTTTCCCCAGCCCGCGAGCGCGTGGGCCATCGAGAACTGCAGCGCGCTGGTCGCGAGCGGCGCGCCGATCGTGCGGCTGCCCTCCATCGTCGCGATGCCGTTCGCCGCGCTCCGCCACGGCCGCGACGGCGACGTCGTGATGCCGCCTGGCGGCGCCAGCACGATCGGGACGTTCGGCGCGCTCGCGGCAGCGTTCGAGCTCGCGGCCCAGCTCGACGCGGGGCTCGCCCCCGCCCCGGCGCGGATCGTCCTCGCGGTCGGCAGCACGTGTACGACCGCCGGACTGCTCGCGGGCATCGCGCTCGCGCT
>JAPLLF010001088.1:0-14706 GCA_026387715.1 Pseudomonadota bacterium | reverse complement strand
TCGCGCTCGCGGAGCGCGTCGGCGCGTGGCGACATCCACCACCACTCATACATGCGGTGCGCGTGGCGCCATGGCCGGTCACGTCGCGCCTGCGGATCGCCGAGCTCGCCGCGCGCACGCTCGCGCGCGTCGCGAAGCTCGGCGGCCCCGCGCCGACGATCTCGTTGCGCGAGCTGTACGCCCGGCTCCGGGTCGACGCCGGCGAGCTCGGCGACGGCTACGGCCAGGTGACGCTCGAGGGCCGCGCGGCCATCGCGACGTTGACCGCCGCGGGCAGTCCGCGTCTCGACGGCGTGTACTCCGCGAAGGCCGCGGCGGCGATGCTTCGGCTGCACCGCCGTGGTGTCAGACCTCTTCTGATGTGGGCGAGCAAGTCGACCACGACGCTCGACGCCCCACGGGCGTGGCTCTAGAACCTGCACTACACTGCGCCCTTGTCGGTGGTCGAGGGGGAGTCACTGGTCGAGGCCTGGCGCGATCGCCTGGCGAGGTCGACCTGCTACGCCTCGGGCCTGACCCACATCCTCGGGCCGCTCAGCTACCGCGTGCTCGCCGGGCGTGCGTTCGCGGACACGTTCACGATGATCGCGATCGGCCTCGCGATGCTGAGCCTCCCGTGGATCCCCGCGATCACGATCCGCGCCCGTAGCCTCCTGCTGATGACCCTGGCCGCGGCCACGCTCGCCACGCTCGGGAGCCGCCTGGTGTTCACCCCGATCACGGTGACCGTGAGCTGCGCGTTCATCACCATCACCGCGTTGTTGCTCGGTCGCCGGGTCGTCTACGCGGCGCTCGCGCTCCAGCTCGTCGCCGCGTTGGTCCGCAGCGCGATCCCGCTATCCGCGCTCGATCCCGACCTCGCGCTGATCGATCCCACGCGGTTCGCCAGCTGGGTGCGGGTCACCGTCAACTTCACGCTGATCGCCGGCGTGGTCGCGTTCGTGCTCCGCCAGGTGGTCCAGCTCGTCGGCGTCACGTTCGCCGGCGCGCAACGCGACCTCACCCTCGCGACGACGCGGCTGGAAGCCTCGCGTCGGACCCGCGACGCGCGCGTGCTCGCCGAGCGCGAGCTCCGCGTCGCGCAGAAGGTCCAGGCCGTGGTCCAGCTGTCCGGCGGGCTCGCGCACCTGCTCAACAACGCCCTCATGGGCGTTGCCCATTTTCCCTCGCGCGCCTAGTAATCGATTTCGCGCGTCCAAAAATCCACGCGTAGCGTGCTGTCAAGTTTCCACGCTAGCCGCGTAGCGCTGCCTCTTTTTGGACACGCTGGATCGAGTGCCAGATGATCGTTTTGGGTGAGGAAGCGCAAGAAGCCAGCGACCCGTCGAAGTCACGGAGCTGGTAGCGGAGGAAGACGCCCGCCCAATCCTCCGAGCGGCGGTAGAGGACGCCCGCCGAATCCACCGAGTGCACCGACGCCGCCACCACCAGCGCCCCTTGCACCACCGAATCCAGGTGCCACATGGGACGGCGTGATCCGCATGTTCATGAATCTCTCGCGCCTGGAGAACAAACGCATCCGGCTCCAGGTGCTGAGGCTCGTCGACGCGTTGAGGGCCGAGGCGCTGACGGTGTTCCGATTCGGTCGAATGCTCGAACGAGAGTTGCCGTTTTACGATCCGTACGACCCGGACCGGCTCACGAGGTATGGCCGTGCGGCGATCGTCGCGCGACTCAACGATGGGTTCGCAGCGCAACATGTCGCGCTCGCGAACGTCGACACGCTGATCGAGCAACTCGCCGCCAACGCCCAAGCGGCACCGAACTGGTATCAGCAAGGGTTACTGCTTCTGGATTGCGCTCACACGCTCGACGTGGAGGTTGCGGTCTACGAGTACATGCTCATTCAGCTTCGCGTTGAGCGTAACGCTGATGATGGCCGCTCTCCGTCGGTGGCACATGACTTCTTGGCCACCGAGCAAGAGCGATGGGGGCGCACCGACGAGCAAGTCACGGCGAGTCTTGTGGTCGCACGATTCATCACTAATCAGGAAACCTTCGTCGCGAATTACCGAGAGAACGTCATCAAACGCCATCGTCTTCGTCGACGAGCACGCTTGGGACAGAACGCAGAGTAGCTCGACGTTTTTGCACGCGACGGAATGACGTTTTGTCGTCCCCAAAGACACCTAGGTGATCCGCCGTTACGCATGCGATTTGTGGATGCATGGCGAAGACGACGAACCTCGCGGTCCTCCACAAACTGCGTGAAGCAACGAAGCGACTCTACGAACTGGAACTTGCTGATCTCGATCGCCAGATCAAAGCGATCGAGGCAGCGGAACGACCGCGTTCTCTCGGCGCACGCGAACCCGGAAACGTGCCCGACAGCGAGCGTGCTGTACTGCGGGCGATGCAGGCGGCAGGAGAGCCGCTGCGTGCCGTTCAGATCCGAGAGATCGTCGGCGCATCCCAGCCATCGATCGCGCGCTGGCTGAAATCGCTGGCGAAGCAAGGCTACGTCACGCGGGTCGGCGGGACGCGGAACGGGACGCGCTACGGCGTCGCGAAGGAGGTGCCCAAGCTGTAGGACACCCCGACGACGACGATCACCATCCCTTCAACCCACCACCACCAACCATAGGTTGGCCTTCCGAGGCTGGACTCTCGGCGGGCCGATCACTTCAACAGAACGGACCTGTTTCGATGACGAACACGAGCCTATCACGGCTCGCTGCGCTTTCGCGCTGCCTCTTTTTCGGCAGCCAGTGCACGAGCACGCTCCAGACCAACCACACGCATCCACGTCGAGAGTGGGATGCCAACGTAGGCCGCAGCCGCCTGCAACTCCTCGTACTCGGGTGCGTTCGTGAGCACGCGTACGAGGGTGTCGCGACGTTCCTCGTCCGAGAGCACCGGCCGACCGCCGAGGTTCTTCCCGGGAGTGACGCGCTGGACCTTCTTTCGCCTAGTTGCCATAGCCTTAACTACCCCATCCCAATGATTGAATCAACCTTGTCAGATGGGGTTGCGATGCTCATGTTAACCCCATGGCGAACGACGACACCCCGACCAAATTCGAGCCGCTTCCGACGACGCGCGAGCAACGTGGGCGAGAGATCGCCAAGCGCGGCGGGATCAAACAGCTCGGTGCTCGCTACGTCGTCCCCTCGCAGTCTGCGAACGCGAACGCGCCCACCTACGTGGTCGACATCATCGAGCAGACCTGCACGTGTCCCGACTTCGCGACACGCCGCGCGCCCTGCAAGCACTACGAGGCGTGCATGTTCTGGCTCTCGTGGGAGGGCGGCATGAGCGGCGTCGCGAACGATGAGGTGACCATCGCGACGGTCGCGAAGAAAGCGCAGTCCAAGCAGAACTGGCCCGCGTACAACCGCGCCCAGACGACGGAGCGCGTGCGCGTGCCGCAACTCCTTCACACGCTGTGCTCGGGCATCGGCGATCCACCGAGCCCTCCGGGCAAACCCGGTCGCAAGCGCATCCCGCTGTGCGAGGCTATCTTCGCCATCGTCATCAAGGTGTACTCGGGTCTCTCCGGGCGTCGCTTCGAGTCGGATCTCCTCACGTACGTCGAGCGCGGACTTCTCTCGAAGGTCTGGGACGCGAACACGTTGTTTCTTGTGATGGAAGATCCTGCGATCACGCCGATCCTGACGTGCCTGATCGAACAGTCGGCGGGTCCGCTCGCGCAGCTCGAAGACACAGCCGGTCAATTCGCCGTCGACGCTACGGGATTCAAGACGACCGTGCGTCGCGTGCGCGACGAGAAGGAGGTTGCGATCGAGCGCTGGTACGACCAGGCGCACAAGGGGAAGGATGAGAAGGACGAAGAGGAAAAACGTATGCGCAGGTTCATTCACGACTGGGTGAAACTTCACGCGGCGACCGGCACGCTCACGAACGTCGTGACCGCTGCGCACGTGACTCCGAGCATGGGCGAAGGCTCGGGTGACTGCCCCAACTTCCCTGACCTCATCAACACGACGGCCCAGCGCTTCCAGATCAAGGAAGTCAGCGCCGACAAGGCGTACTTGGACGAGGACCACCTGTCGCTCGTCGCGTCGCATGGCGCGGTGCCGTTCGTGAAGTTCAAGATCAACAGCCGTGGGATGGACCATCCCAACGAGCACTGGCGTCGGATGTGGTCGTTCTTCGATCTCATGAAGGACGAATTTCTCAAGCACTACCACCGACGGAGCAACGTCGAGTCCACGTTCAGCGCGATCAAGGCGAAGTTTGGCGCGGGCGTGCGCTCTAAGAAGTTCGTCGCGCAACAGAACGAGGTGCTCGCGAAGGTTCTGCTCTGGAACCTCACGTGCATCATTCAGGCGATCGAGGAAGACGAGAAGTTCAAGGCCGACTTCTCGCGCCTCGTGATGAGGGCGGCGTGAAGCTCACAGACCGCGAGCAACGGCACGTGCGCACCGCGCTGCGCTTCATGCGGTCGCGCGTTGGCGGATGGGCGCCGCTCGCGGCGGCGCTGCACATGCAGGAGGAATCGCTCTCGAAGGTGGTGAGCGGCCGACGCGGCGTGAGCCCCAAACTCGCGTTCGGTGTCGCCCGGCTGATCGAAGGGTCGATCGACGATCTCCTCGCGGGCCGGCTACTCCCGAAGGCGTGCCCACACTGCGGTCGGCATCCCGAGGAGGACTTCGCCGACGAGGAAACGGTCTTCGAGGATCGACCGCGCGAAGCCATGCTCACCCTCGTCAAGTAGGCCGGGACAGAACGAAGACAGAAACTGCCATTTTGTCCCGGGCGGCGGTAAGCTCGTCGCAAGAGCTATGGCCACACACATCGACCTATCGGAAAAATCAGGGCACCGCGCCGATCACGGATTCAAGTGTGGCGCCGAGTTCAACGTGAAGATCAGGCGCCGGATCGACATCCCGGACTTCGTTCGCGAACAGCTCTCGCAGAGCGCGATCGACGAAGTGTGGTGGGAGGAGGCAGGTCGTGTGCGCGACGCCCTGCGCGAAACGTTGTCTCGCCGCTACAAGTGGATCGGGGAGATGGCCTTCGTGGGGCGTGGCCCTGGTTGGCTCGCGATCGAGGACACGGGATGCGGTTCGAGGAACTGGGACACGATCGGCAAGGCCGTGGATCAGCACCTCAAGAGCTTCATCAAGAGCATGGAGAGCCCTGGGTTGTGGAAGGCGATGGGAGTTGAGCCTTCGACGACGAAGCCCAGCTCGCATCTCGGACGCGGCAAAGTCCATCACGCGACGAAGCGCACGTCGTCGAAGAAGAAGACTCCCGCCGAACTTCAACGCGACATCGACGAGGTGCTCAGCGGTGGACAACATGGCAAGCGCCATTTTTCGGTTGGGCAACGTGTAACCGCGTCGATCTGGGGCAAGCCGGTAACGGGGACCGTAACCCGAGTGGGAGATTCCGTCGTGTTCTTCAGGACGACAGATGGTCGTGAACGATGGATGCATCCCGAGAGTTTGACGGCTGCCTAGAACCGCGTGCCTATCAATCAACTGGGCTGCCCATCAATCGCCTCGCGTTCATCGAACTATGGGCAACGCCGCCCTCATGGTGATCCGGTCCGGCCGAGGACGTCCGGACCGACACCAGCCTGGCGATGCGCCAGCGCGTCGGCGAGATCGTCCTGCGGACCTCCGAACGCGTCGCCGCGGCCGTGCGCGGGCTCATGACGTTCAGCCGCAAGCGCGAGGGGACCGCGCGGCGCTTCGATCTCGTGGCGTGGCTCGACACCCTCGTCCACGAACTCGGCACCACGCTGCCCGACAACGTCGGGGTGCGCGTGCAGGGCGCCGAAGGCTTGATGGTCGATTTCGGCGCCGATCGCCTGCGGCAGCTCGTGGTCAACCTGGTGCTCAACGGCGCCGACGCGCTCGCCGCGAACGGCGGCGAGATCCGGATCTCCGCGCTCCCCGTCGTCGACGAGGCCGGCGCGACGATCGGGGTCGACCTCGTGATCGAGGACAACGGCGTCGGGATGACCGCCGAGCTCGCGACCCGCGCGCGCGAGGTCTTCTTCACCACGAAGGACGATCGGCACGCCGGGCTCGGCCTGACGATCGCGATCGGCATCGTCGAGCAGGCCGGGCGCACGCTCCAGCTGGCGTCCGCGCCGGGGGTCGGGACCCGGGTCACCGTCCCGCTCCTCGCGACCCGCGAGCCGCCCGCTCACCCCGACGTCGTGCTCGAGTTCCTGCTTCCGGACGAGCTGCCCGTGGCGGTGGTCGAGCCGCCGACCGCGCGCGTGTCGACGCCGGCGATCGTCGAGCCGAGCGTGGCGCCGGATCGCTGGATCGATCAGATGACCACTCGCCACGCGCGGGTGGGCGCTGCCATCGTGGCCCTGGCGTGCGGCGTGCTCGCGATCTCGCACGCCACCTACCTGATGCTGGCGCTGATGCCGTTGCTCGCGATGGGTGGTTGGGCTCCTGGCCTCCAGCGCGCCTCGCGCGTCCTGTGGTTCGGCGGTGCGCTGATCGTGGCCGGGTTCGCGAGCATCGCGCTGCTGTCGTACCTGGCGGGGACGATCGTGCTCCTCGTCGCGGCGATCGTGTGGATCGCGCTGTTCGCCCCACGCTGGATCTTGGTGCCGGTGCTCGCGGTCATCGGCGGCGGCCTGCTCGGGATCGGCTGGCTGTTTCACGTCGAGACCCTGGTCACCCCCGCGCACGTGATGACCACGCACCCGACCAGCCTGATCCTGTCCGCGATCGTCGCCACCTTGCTGGAGCTCGCGATCGTGCAGTTCGTGCTGGCCACCGTCGATCACGCCCAGCGCGGGGTGATGTCGATGCGCGCTGCCCGCCGCCAGCTTCAGGCCGCGCAGGACGAGGAGGATGCCGAGGGCGTCCGCCAGCTCCAGCACGAGCGCGACGTCACGCGGTCCGAGCGCATGGCGGCCACCGGCCGCGCGGTCAGCACGGTGGCGCACGATCTCAACAACGCGCTGTTCGGTCTGATGAGCGCCGCGGAGGAGCTCGCCGTCCCGGAGCTCCGGCCCGACGAGATCGCCCGGGCGATCGAGGATCTGTGGGGGGCGTTCAACCATGCCCGCGCGCTCGCGCTCCAGTTCGCGGTCACCGACGAGGTATCGCCTGTCACCACCGTGGTCGACGTCTCCGCCGTGGTGCAACGGACGTTGCGCGCCCTCCAGTCGATCGTCGGCGGCGCGATCGCGCTCGACACCGAGGTCGCCAGCGGCTGCTTCGTGGCGATCGCCGACGACGATCTCCGGAGGCTGCTGTTCAACCTGGTCACCAACGCGCGCGACTCGATCGCGGGCGCCGGCACGGTCACGGTCACCCTGCGGGCCGTCGACGACGACCGCGTCCGCGTCGACGTCCGCGACACCGGACGCGGCATGGACGAGGCCACGCGCGCGCGGCTGTCCGAGGCGTTCTTCACCACCAAGCCCGAAGGCCAGGGTACCGGCCTCGGCTTGCACTCGGTCGCGCGGATCGTCGCGCGGACACACGGCCAGCTCGCGATCGACAGCACCCCGGGGTGCGGCACGAACGTCACGGTCTCGTGGCCGGCGGCGACCACCCCAGGTCCCACGGTGGCGCCGAGCGTGCGCGCCGTCGGGGTCGAAGACCGCAGCGAGATGATCGGCACGGTGATCGTGGCCGAGGACGAGCCGCTGGTGCGCGCGCTGCTGGTGCGAACGCTCGAGCGCGCGGGCTACGTCGTGCGGGCGTGCGAGGACGGCGATCGTGCGCTCGCGGTCGTCGACGAGCTCGCGACCTGCGTCGCGCTGTGCATCGACGGCGTCATGCCGGGTCGCCCGACGGCCGACGTGCTGTGCTCGGGCCACCTCCCCGCGGATCTCCAGCAACGCGGCCTGCTCGGTCCGGGCGTCACGTTCCTCGCCAAGCCGTTCAGCCCGGGGCGGCTGCGGGACGTGCTGGCCAACCTCGTCGGATCGGCCACCTGAGCATCACTTCGACGGCGCGGGCGATGGCTCGTTCGCGTCGAGGCGCTTCTGGGCGCGGGCCTTGTTCGAGCTCTCCGCGGCCTTCTCGCGCTCGGCGCTGAAGTACGCGCTGCACTGCTTGAGCGCGCGATCGGTCGCGATCGCCTGGTTGTAGTACTCGGGGGCGCGGGTCGCGATCGTGGAGGCGAGCTTCGCCGCGTCCGGGCAGTTCCCGGCCTTGACGAGCGCCGACACGCGGGCGTGCTGGTCCTGCGCCCACGCGACGAGCGAGGAGTCCGCCTTCACGACCTTGGACGGCTCGCTGCGTTGCGCCATGTTCTTGTCGGGGGTCTGCACGGGTGCCGCTGCGCCCGCGGCACCACCCACGGCCACGCCGCCAGGAGCCTGCGGATCGGTGCTGGCGATCTCGTCACCCCGAGCGTTCGACGCCGCCGTCGACGTCTTGGCGTCGGCCATGCCCTTCGACTCTTCTTTGGCCTTGGGCGCCATCTTCTTCGGCGCGCTCATCGCCAGGGCGTCGGTCGGCGGCGTTGCGGTCGGCCGGGGCTTCGCCTCGAGCTTGGCGTCGAGGTCCTTCACCATCGGCTCGGGGGTATGCACGACGATGCCCTGCGGCGCGTTATCCCGGCGCAGGCTGTCGTCGGCGAGGTCGACGCGATACGAGTCGGCCTCCTTCGCGGCTTCCTTGGCGACGTCCTGCTTGGCGCCCTCGTCGTTGAAGACGAACCCGCTGCCCGCGCTGGCCGACGGCGCCGGCGCACGGGGCGAGGTGGCGGTCGCCTGGGTCGCGACCGTGGCCTCGTCGACCGTGCTCGTCGCGAACTGATTCGCGCCATTCTTCATGTAGAGCAGACCACCCACGCCGACGACCATGACGAGCATCGCGGCCGCGGCCATCGCCGGGTGCGCGGCGAACGACCGCACGAACCGGGTGAACCAGCCGCCCTCCTGTTGCTCGCGGTGCGGCACGAACTTGGGTGCGCGGCGGGCAGCTTCCTGTAGCAACACCGCCGAGATGGCCTGGGGAGGATCGAGGGAGATCGCGAGGATGCGACTCTCACGAACGGCCTCGCGGGTGATCCGCAGGCCATCGAGCGCACGCTGGTCGGTCGGGTGCGCGTCGAGGTGCGCTGACAATCGCGCCTCGTCGGCGGGCGTGAGCTCGCCGTAGAGGGCGCCGATCAGCAGCGCGTCGATGTCAGGGAGGGTGGTCATTTCGTCGTCTCGTACGTGTGTAACAGATTACGGACGAACCGACAGGGCTCCTGAATGTTCAGGTTGTGCGGGACCTTGGCGATGACTTCTCACCAGGGTTTCCGACGGCCAGGTTCGTGCTTCAGTTACAGACGTCGGACGATCGAGAACGATCTAACAGATGCGGGGTTGGTTCGACAGGTGGTGTCGCAGCGCGCCTTTTTGACCCCAAGTTACTGAAATCGCTAGTCGTTGTTCGGGGTGCAGGCCCACTGGACCGACTCGATCGCCCAGCTATCGGCGCCGCACTCGGCCGCCGACGCGTCGGCCGACCGGCTCGACTCGTTGTTCATGCCGGCGAACGCCGCGCTCTTGGCGTGCTCGACGCGGCGCGACTTGGAGGCCGGTGCGCACACCAGCTTCCAGCTGATCGAGCAGTCGATCGGGATCGTGCACGTGCTCTTGATCGCGAACTGGACGGTGTCCTCGTCCTTGTCGGTCTGGTCGAACGTGGTGCAGGTCGCCAGCGACAGCCGCTTGGGCTGCACCGTTGGCGCCGCGGGCTTCTTCGACGCGTCCTTGGTGTCCTTGGCGTCCTTCGCGAACGCGGGCACGGCGAGGGCGAGAATCGTGATGACAACCGAAGACGTACGCATGGCGGGGCTCCTGAGCAGGGGGGGACGCCGCTTCGCCCATCGGGGCGTCGCGTCATCGTTGGCTCGGGGATACAGACATCCGTTCGCGCACCCGGTTCCCAGAATCTTCGGTCTCGGAGAAGATCACCTCCGATGGCCAGTCCTCTCGACATCTTCCGTGGCGACCTGCTCGCCGGACACGTGGCGCTCGTCACCGGCGGCGGCACCGGCATCTGCCGGGGCATCGCGGAGGCGTACGCCCGGCTCGGGGCGGACGTGTGCATCACCAGCCGCAAGCAGGAGGTGCTCGACAAGACCGCGGCCGAGCTGCGGGCCGCGACCGGTCGCGCGGTGATCGGCATCGCCGCCGACGTCCGGAAGCCGGACGACATCGCCAGCGCGATCAAGCAGACGGTCGACAAGTTCGGCAAGCTCGACACCATCGTCAACGGCGCCGCTGGCAACTTCCTGTCGCCGGCCGCCGCGCTGTCGCCGAACGGCTTCAAGACCGTCATCGACATCGACCTCAACGGCAGCTTCAACACCGCGCGCGCCGCGTTCGAGTACCTGCAGAAGGCCGGCGACGGCCTCGTGCTCAACATCTCGGCGACGCTCCACTACCACGGCACCCCGCTACAGATTCACGCGTCCGCGGCCAAGGCCGGGGTCGACGCGATGACCAGGAACCTCGCCGTCGAGTGGGGGCGGTTCGGGATCCGTTGCGTCGGCATCGCGCCCGGCCCGATCGACGACACCGAGGGCATGAAGCGGCTCGCGCCCGGCGACGTCGGCGACAAGGCGCGCGCCGCGATCCCGGCCGGCCGGTTCGGCGCGATCGACGAGATCGCCGCCGCGGCCGTGTTCCTGCGCTCCCACGCCGCCGCGTACATCACGGGGCACGTGCTCGTCGTCGACGGCGGGCACTGCGTCGCGACGCCACCGCTGGGGGTCAGCTTCTGAAGCGGCGCGGCAAGCTGCCGGTCGCGTCGACCGTGCTCGACGTCGCGACGACCAGGCGCGCGATCGCGCTGGAGCTGATCGGCGGGCGCGCGCACTACGAGCGCGTGATCGCCGCGGTGCTCGCCGCCCACACCAGCGTGTGGATCGCGACGGCGAACGTGAAGGAGCTGATGGTCGAGGACGGCCGCGCGCGTCCCGGGCGGCGGCGCTCGATGAAGTCGGCGGCGTACGTGTCGGTGATCGGCCTGCTCGACGAGCTGGCCGGGCGTGGCGTCGAGCTGCGGCTGCTCCACGCCGAGATCCCGTCGCGGCCGTTCCGGGAGGAGATCGCGAACCACCCGCGGCTGCTCGCGGGCGGTCTCGAGCTGCGGCGCTGCCCACGCGTGCACCTCAAGGCGGTGATCGTCGACGGCGAGCTGCTCTACCTCGGCAGCGCGAACTGGACCGGCGCGGGCCTCGGCGCGAAGGGCTCGGGGCGCCGCAACTTCGAGCTCGGGATCGTCACCGACGACAGCACGCTGCTCGATCAGGTCCAGGCGCTGTACGACCGGATCTGGACCGGCGGCGAGTGCGCGGGCTGCCGGCTCCGCGACGAGTGCCCGGGCCCGCTCGACAGCCTCGTGAGCGTGATCCCGTAAACGCAAACGCCAACGCCAACCCAAACGACACCCTGGAACCGATGGTGCTGGCGGGATCGAAAGTGCAACCATTCGTTTTCGTTTACGTTTTCGTTTACGTTTGCGGCTTGGTCGATGCGTGTAACCCGGGCGCGTTCCTCGTGCACCATCTAGGCGAGTGACCACCGCGTACGTCGAAGACGTCTTGCTGGTCGACCGTTGCTTGACGGGCGAGCCAACGGCGACGCGCGAGCTGTTCCGGCGGCATCGCAACCGCGTGCACGCGTGCCTCTATCGCGTCCTGGGATCGAACACCGACATGGATGATCTGCTGCAAGAGGCCTTCCTCCAGGTGTTCCAGTCGCTGCGCAACTGGCGCGCGGAGGCGAGCCTGGCGACGTGGATCGATCGCGTGTCGGTGCGCTGCGCGTTCCGCTACCTGGCCAAGCGCGCGCGCACGGTCAAGACCGAGACGTTCGTCGGTGACGACGACGACGGGAGCTTCGAGCTCCCCCCGGTCGGCGGCGACACCGGCGGCGCGCGACGAGCTGTCACCCGCGGCGCGGCTGGCGTTCACGCTGCACGAGATCGACGGGCGCCCGCTCGCCGAGGTCGCGGCGCTGGTCGGCTCGACCGTGACCGCGACGAAGCTGCGCGTGTGGCGCGCGCGCCATCGCGTCCAGGCCGCGGCCGCCGCCGATCCGATCCTCAGCGAGTTCCTCGAACCTGGTAACGTCGTCCCTCTCTCGGAGGCGTCATGAAGCT
Source organism: Pseudomonadota bacterium (assembly GCA_026387715.1). GTDB lineage: Bacteria > Myxococcota_A > Polyangia > Haliangiales > Haliangiaceae > JABFXX01. The sequence goes on along the minus strand of JAPLLF010001088.1, from coordinate 2,650 downwards.
CCACGGTCGCATCCCCGTCGAGCCGCTCGATGACGAGCGCCTGACCAACATCGAGCGCGCCGTGGTGTCGGGCGCGGCCGATCGACTCGGCTCGCCGGTGCGCGCGTCGCGGTTCTCCGTCGGCTTCGCCGCGGGGCTCGTCGGCGTCGTGGCCGCGGCGGGCGTCGTCGGCTGGATGCTGCACCGCGCGCCGAGCGCGCCGGGCGCGACCGAGGCTGGGCGGGTCGCGATCGCGACGGGCCCGCGCGCGTCGGTGCTCGACATCGGCGACGCGTCGATCGAGAGCGCGCCGGGCACCACCTACGTCGTCACCCGCCCCGACGGCGGCGTGCTCGTGGACATGCAGCGCGGCAAGCTCGAGCTCGAGGTCGGCAAGCGCGGTGGCCGCCCGCCGCTCGTCGTGCGCGCGGGCGAGACCGACGTGATCGTCGTCGGCACCCACTTCACCGTCGACTACGGCGATGGCCACGGCGATCCGACCGTGGCGGTCACCGAGGGCGTCGTCCGCGTCGTGCGCCGCCACGCGGAGGCGGCGCGGATCGCCGCGGGCCACGCGTGGACGCCGACCGGCGGGCTCGTCGCGCTCGCGCCGGTCGCCCAGGTCACGCCCGTCCCCACCCCGACGCCGATTCCGGAGAACGGCCTCCAGATCGACACGACGCACACGACCGATCTCCGGACGCACGTCGCGGCGGTGCCCGACGCGCGGATCGCGTCGACCCAGCCGACGCACCCGACGAGCGTCCTGGGCAACGGTCCGGAGGTCTCGCAGCGACCCCGGACGCTCGACGCGGCGACCGATCCCCACCTCGATCTCAAGACGATGATCCGCCAGGAGGCGGTCGCGGCGCCGGTCGACGTCCACGAGGTGGATGCCGCGGGCGCGGTGTCGCGGTACTACGACATGCTGCTCGCGAAGCGCGATCCCCAGAGCGAGTCGCGCGCGTACTACGGCATCGCGTACATGCAGCACCTCCGGCTCGGCCGGAACGGCGACGCGCAGGCGACTCGAATCGTCGTGATCGACGCGGCGTCGGCGCGCGATCTGGCCGCGGGCGGCGCGTTCGTCTCCGAGCGTGACCTCGCGATCTACGACGAGTGCGAGCTCGTCGTACGCGCCACGAGCGGCGAGCTGCGGCTCCCGGCCCGCGTGGTGTACGTCGATCCCGCGCGCGGCGCCGGGCTCGAGGTGATCGGCTTCTCGCCCGCGATCCGGGATCAGCTCGCGGCCCTGCTGGTGGTCGCCCCCGCGGCGGCCGTTGACGATGCCGCCGACGCCGACGGGGAGGCTGCCGACACCGCGGAGGCCGAGGCCGACGCCGCCGACGCGCTCGAGAAGGATCCCGCGAAGCGCACGATGCACGCGCGCCTGCGCGGCCTCAACCTCGCCGCGCAGGTCAAGCTCGCGCGCGACGGCGACGTCCAGGAGCGCATCCTGCTCGAGCGGCTCTACGGCAAGCACGTGTGGGAGCCGCTGCTCCGCAACCCGCGGCTCACCGCGCCCGAGGTCGCGCGGATCTCGAAGATGGGCGCGCTGCCGCGCATCCTGCTCGAGATCATCCTCGGCAACGGCGGCTGGTTGCAGATGCCCGACGTCCGCCGCGCGCTGCTCACCAACCCGCGGCTCGGCGCCGACCAGATCGTGAAGATCCTGCGGATGATGCCCAAGCCCGAGCTGCGGCTGGTCCCGACGCAGACGATGCTGCCACACGCGGTCCGCGAGACCGCTCGCCGGCTGCTCCGCGGCGAGGGCTGATCGTCGCCGATCGGGTATAGAGTGCGCGCGATGCGCCCCGACGGCCGTGCCCCCGACCAGCTTCGTCCCCTCGAGATCATCCCGCACTACCAGAAGCACGCGGAGGGCTCGGCCCTCGTGAAGCTCGGGGACACGTGGGTGCTGTGCGCCGCCAGCGTCGAGCCGGGCGTGCCCGGCTTCCTCAAGGACAAGGGACAGGGCTGGCTCACCGCCGAGTACGCCATGCTGCCACGCTCGACGCACACGCGCAGCAAGCGCGACCCGGGCGGCCGCGGCAAGGAGATCCAGCGGCTGATCGGCCGATCGCTGCGCGCCGCGATCGATCTCAAGGCGCTCGGCGAGCTCACGATCGCCGTCGACTGCGACGTGCTGTGCGCCGACGGCGGCACGCGCGTCACGTCGATCACCGGCGCGTACGTCGCGCTCGCGCTCGCGCTCCAGAAGCTCGTCGCGCAGGGCAAGCTCGCCGATCTGCGCGCGCTCAAGCCGCCGATCGCCGCCGTCTCGGTCGGCGTCGTCGGCGGCGAGGTCGTGCTCGACCTGCCGTACGTCGAGGACGCCAAGGCCGACGTCGACATGAACGTCGTCGGCACCGCCGATGGCCAGCTCATCGAGGTGCAGGGCACCGCCGAGCACGGCACCTACTCGCGCGCGCAGCTCGACGCGATGCTGTCGCTCGCCGACATCGGCATCAAGCAACTGATCGCCGCCCAGCGCTCGGTGCTCGGGATCTGACATGACCGGACGCCCCCTCGTGTTCGCGACCCGCAACCGCGGCAAGCTGATCGAGCTCCGCGCCCTGCTCCCCGAGCTCGAGGTGCTGTCGGTCGACGAGGCCGCCGCGCGGCTCGGCATCGACATCCCGGACGTCGTCGAGGACGCCGACACCTTCGT
>JAPLLF010000664.1 GCA_026387715.1 Pseudomonadota bacterium | reverse complement strand
CGACGCCGACGCCGGCCAGCGTGGGCGGCCGCACGAGCGCCACGGCGTCGAGGCCACCCTGGACCGCGAACCGCAGCGCCTTGCCGCTGAGCGGTCGGGTGATGAAGCGATCCGGCGCGAGCTCCATCGCGTCGAGTGCGGTCCGGATCGGGCCGGTGTCGTCGCCGACGACGACGATCGAGACCGTCGCGCGTGGCGCCATCTCGCGCAGCGTCTCGATCAGCGCCTGGGCATCGCCCGCGTCGAGGGACGCCGTGACCACCACGACCTGCGGCTTGTGCGCCTCGAACAGATCGATCGTGTCGTCGCCACCCGTGCTCGCGAGGATCGCAACGTCCTCGGCGAACAACTCCTCGAGCGCGGTGCGGAGCTCGGCGATCCGAGGTGGATCGGCGACGATCAGCACGCGCTGCTTGGCGGTAACCCCGGTCACGAGCGCGGGAGTATACCTACATCGCCGAGATGGGGTCGACGTCGAGCGCGACGCGAACCGAGGGCGTCACCAGCACGGCCGCCAGCGCCCGCGCGATCCGGCGAAGGGCGGTCCGGTCCGTGCCGCGCAGCCAGATCTGCCAGCGCGTTCGGTTGCGGAGGCGGGACAGCGGTGCCGCGACCGGCCCCCGCAGGATGACGTTCGCGAGCTCGGGGCGCGACGCGATCATGTCCTCGGCGATGTCCGCGAGCTTCTTGGCGACGCCGGCGACCTCGTGCTCGTCGGGGCCATCGATCCGGACCGCGATCTGGCGCCCGTGCGGGGGATAGGTCAGCTCGTCGCGATCCGCGATCTCGGCGACGAAGAACTTCGTGTAGTCGTGCGCCGCGGCGGCGGTCACCGCCGTGGCGTCGGGCCGGTAGGTCTGGATGATCACCCGCCCGGGGCGATCGCCACGGCCGGCGCGACCAGCGACCTGGGCGAGCAACTGGAACGTGCGCTCCGAGGCCCGAAAGTCGGGCAGCGTGAGCCCGGTGTCCGCGCACAGCACGCCGACCAGCGTGACCCCTGGAAAGTCGTGCCCCTTGGTCACCATCTGCGTGCCGACGAGGATGTCGACCTCGCGCCGACCGACCTTGGACAGCACGACCTCGGCCTTGGCGCCGCTCGCGACATCGCGATCGAGCCGGGCCACGCGCGCGGTCGGGAACGCCGCCGCCACCGCCGCTGCGACCTTCTCGGTCCCGAGCCCCTTGCGCTCGATCGCCTGCGCCCCGCACTTCGGGCACGCGTCCGGCACGCGCTGCGTGTAGCCGCAGTAATGGCAGCTCAGCCGATCGCTGGCGTGGTGGTAGGTCAACGACACCGAGCAGTGCGGACACCGGAACGCGGTCCCGCACGCCATGCACAGCACGAACGTCGCGTAGCCACGCCGGTTGAGGAACAGGATCGATTGATCGCCGGCGGCGAGCGTCTGCCCGATCGCCTCGCGGAGCGGGGCGGACAGCATCGCCTCGCCGTCGGGGATGAACGTGCGGAGATCGATGATATCGACGTGCGGCATCGGCCGCGCGGTCGGGCGCTGCGCGAGCACGAGCCGGTGATAGGTGCCCTGCTCGGTGTGCGCGTAGCTCTCGAGGCTCGGCGTCGCCGACCCGAGCACGCAGACCGCGCGGGTGCGCTGCGCGCGCACGATCGCGACGTCGCGCCCATGATACTTGACCCCCTCGTCTTGCTTGAACGAGCCGTCGTGCTCCTCGTCGACGACGATCACGCCCAGGTCGACGAGCGGCGCGAACACCGCCGAGCGTGCGCCGACCGCGATCGATGCCTCGCCACGCCGCAGCCGCGACCACTCGCCGAGCCGCGCTTGCTCCGACAGGCCCGAATGCAGGATCGCGACGCGATCGCCGAACCGCGCGCGGAACCGGGCCGCGAGCTGAGGGGTCAGCGAGATCTCGGGGACGAGCACGAGCGCGGTCTTGCCGCGATCGAGCGCCTCGGCGATCACGCGCAGGTAGACCTCGGTCTTGCCGCTGCCGGTCACCCCGTGGAGCAGGAACGGCTTCCACGCCGGCGCGCCCAGCGCGGCGACGATGGCGTCGACCGCGATCACCTGCTCCGAGGTCAACGTGGGTGGTGGCGTCGACGCCTCGCCGACACCCTCGACGTGCGCGATCCCGATCGATCGTTCGCGCTCGAACGTCCGCACGTGCCCGAGCTTCGCGAGCTCGCGGACGATCGCCTTGCTGCCAGGGACCGCGGTCTCGAGTGCCTCCGCGCGGACCGCTCCCCGCGCGAGCGCCTCGACGACCGCCACCCGCTTACCGGGACGCGCGAAGGCCGCGATCACGACGTCGCCGCCGACCAGGAGCTCCACGACCCGCTCGGTCGCGAGCTTCGCGCGCGCCGCGCGCCGGCGGTCGGACATCATCACCAGACCCGAGGTCTCGAGGGCGGTGACGAGCCGACGGGTCGCGGGCGGCATCCCCGCGACGGGCAGATCGCCGGCGCCGAGCCTCACGAGCACCGCGCGCTGCTTCGCCGGGAGCGCCCCGCCCTCGCCTGCGATCGAGATCCGACCGGCCTCGGTGAGCGTGACGACCTGCTTCTCGACGACGCCGCTGCCCGCGGGCAACGCCGCCTTGAACGCCTCGCCCGGGGGGGCCTCGTAGTACTCGGCGATCCACGTGCACAGCTCGACGAGCTCCTTCGAGAGCGACGGCTCGTCGTCGAGCACTTCGGACAGGTCGACGACCTTGACACCTGCTGGCGTCGGCGTATCGAGCGCGACGACGACGCCGGTGACCTTGCGCGCGCCGAAGCGCACGAGCACGCGCGCGCCGATCACCGCCCGCGCCGCGAGGTGTGGCGGGATCCGGTAGTGATAGCGGCCGAACACCGGCAGGGTGACCGCGACCTCCGCGACGTGCTCGATCATGAACCCGTGATCACGTGCCCGCGATCTCGCGGCACAACGCGATCACGGCGTCGCGGAGCTCCGGCCGCTTCAGCGCGTACGCGAGGTTCGCGCGCAGGTAGCCGAGCTTGTCGCCCGCATCGTGGCGCGTCCCCTCGACGACGACGCCGTACAGCCCGGCCGGCGACTTCGCGAGCTCGAACAACGCGTCGGTCAGCTGGATCTCGCCACCGACGGTAGGTTTGGTCGCCGCGAGGTGCCCCCAGATCGCAGGCGGCACGACGTAGCGCCCGACGATGGCCCACCGGCTCGGCGACGTCCCCGGCTTCGGCTTCTCGATCATGTCGCGGATGCGCAGGTGGCCGGTCGCGTCGCGCTCGCCGACGACGATGCCGTACATGTGCTCCTTGCCCTCGGGCACCTCCATGATCGCGATCGCGCCGGCCCCGGTGGCCTCGTGCACGCGCGCGAGCTGACCGATGCCGGGGTTCGCGTCGTTGTCGATCAGATCGTCGCCGAGGAGGATCGCGAACGACTCGTCGCCGATCGCCTCGCGCGCGCACAGCACCGCGTGCCCGAGCCCGTTCGGCGACTTCTGGCGGACCGAGATGAGCCGCACCATCGTCGAGATCCGCGCCATCGCGTCGGCGAGCTCCTGGTTGCCGCGATCGCGCAGCGTCCGCTCGAGCTCGAACGCGTGATCGAAGTGATCCTCGATCGAGCCCTTGTTGCGGCCGTTGATCACGACGACGTCGGTCACGCCAGCGCGCACCGCCTCCTCGACCACGAGCTGCAACGTCGGAACGTCGACGATCGGGAGCATCTCCTTGGGAATCGCCTTGGTGGCAGGCAGGAATCGCGTTCCGAGACCGGCGGCCGGGATCACCGCTTTGCGTACTTTACCCACGCGAGATTTGTATCATCGGCCCGCACGTGAGCACCGACGGCGACCGACCGTTTCCACCATCCGCTCGCCGGATCGGCCTCGCCCACCGTGCGGGCCTGTCACCGGCGAGCCCGCTCGTCGTCGGCGCGGCCGCGTGGATCGCCGCCCTCGTGGCGATCAGCGCGATCGGCGCCGCGAGCGCGCGCGCCCTCACCGGCTGGATCGCGGCAGCGATGACCGCGGCCGATGGCATCGCCCACCCGAGGGCCACGCTCGCGATCGCCGACACCTTCGACGTCGCGCTCGCGACCGTGCTGCCGATCGGCGCGG
>JAPLLF010000647.1 GCA_026387715.1 Pseudomonadota bacterium | reverse complement strand
GCGCGGCAGGCGATCCCCGACACGCCGTTGCTCGCGTGCGTGATGGGGGCCATCGCGATGTTCGTGATGGCCAACGAGGACGGCGCGCGCCCCGCGAGCCGTCGCGCGCGCCGCGTGCTGTTCGGCTGCGTGGGCAGCGTCGTCGTCGTGCAGGCGCTGTACTACGCGAGCTACTTGCACCGGGCGACGATCGTCGCGCCCATCCAGCACCCGCCGCTGCTGCTCCCGATCGCGATGCTGCTCGCGCTCGTCGCGCAGGCGCGCGACGGCCTGCTGCTCCTGCGCCTCCCCGTCCTCGCCCTCGGGGGGCTCTACGTCGAGATCCGTGGCCTCCCCCGGCGCGATCCGGTCGTCGGCGAGTCGCGCTGGCGCTACGCGCTGGACGTGATCGTCGCGTCGTGGGACCGCCACAGCCCCGACCGCTACCTCGTCCGCATCCTCGCGTGGCCGCTGGCGTGGGCGCAGAAGCCCTCGGAGATCTGGGAGCGCACGCAGGCGCTCGCCGATCGCGTGCTCCAGATCGCGCCGATCACGCACATGCGGCAGATCTACTTGCTCTGGTGCTACGCGTTCGTCGCGATCGCGATCCTCGCGAAGGGCCCGCCGGGCGTCGCCGTCGTCGGCGGCGTCGTCGCGCTCCACTCGCTCGCGACCTGGCGCTGGCCGCCGTTCGAGATCAAGCGCGGCCTGATCCTGCTCGTCGCGATCGCGCTGCCGTGGCACGTCGCGATGTACTACGTCGACGGGCCGCGCTTCGTCGACGAGTACTGGGGCATCCACATCCTGTCGCGCGGCACCGTCGGGGTGGACAACTCACCCGGCACGTTCGCGTACTACACGTCGCAGATCGGCCACGGCATGTGGCTGTGGGCCGCGCTGATCCCGGCCGCGCTCGCGGCGGCGTTGCGCGCGGGGACGGCGACGCGCGCGGGGCGCGTGCGCGTCACGATCACGCTATGGGCGTGCGCGAGCTTCACGTTCTTCGCGCTCGTGCAGACCAAGTTCCACCACTACATCCTCCCCGCGATCCCCGCGCTCGGGATCCTCGTCGCGTTCTTCCTCGACGACCTCCTCGCCCGCCGCGAACGACTGCGCGGCGTGGTCGCGCTCGTCGGCATCGGCCTCGCGCTGCTCGTGTGCCGCGACCTCGTGTTCGAGCCGGAGCGATGGATCGAGATGTTCGTGTTCCTCTACTCGCGGCCATGGCCCAGCGCCGAGCCGTATGCGATCGACGTGAGCGACGCGTTCCTCGCGCTCGGCGTGGCGAGCGCGTTCGCGATCGGGCTGCTCGCGTGGCGCCCACGCCTCGGGGTCGTCGCGGTCGGCGCCGTCGGGATCGCGACCTGCATATGGGCGCTCCAGGGTTACATGCCGATCGCCGCGAAGCACTGGGGAATGCGCGAGGCGATCCAGACCTACTATCGCGAGCGGACGATCTACGGGGCCGAGGTGACGTACTTCGGCGCGGGCCAGGTCGCCGACGAGTGGCGCGATCACGACGACACCTATCGGTTCGACACGTTCGTGCCCGACGCGCTCCAGGTCGGCCAGGGCATGACGCTCGCGGTGCGCACCCACCGCGCCGACAACGAGTTCGCGTTCGAATCCGAGCACGTCCTCGCGGGCCGGGTCTCCGCGATCGGCGCGCACTCGGTCGAGATCACGTTCTTCCCGAACGAGCGCCATCGACTCGACGGCGTGATCGCGCGCGGGTTGGCGTCGGGGGAGCGCGGGCGTCCGCCGGTACGGGTCGTCGATGCCGATCGCCTGCTCGCGTGGCAGCTCTACTGGCGCGGCGAGAACTTCTGGACCGCCGACGAGATCTGGGGTTGGCCCAAGGACATGAAGACCGCCTTCATGAAGGTCGACAACCTGGAGATCCGCGCATACCTCGGAGATCGCGTGCGCGCGCCGCTCGGGCGTCGCTACTTCGTGATCACGGAGGCCGATCGAATCACCAAGTTCGAGCCGCTGCTGCCGACCCCGCGGGCCAAGACCAGCTACGAGGTCCTCGACGCGACCAGCAACAAGTTCTCGCTCGCCGCATTCTGGCTCTGATCCGCGATCATGTAGGCGGGTGTAGTCGGCAACCGATCGCGCCGGGTTGGTGTCTGGAGGTTGGTCGGAACGCGACGCCGACATAAACCAAACCCGAGCCTGGCACGTGGAATGATGGTGCTATCGTCAGTCGTTACGCTGCTGCGCGCCCTCTAGGAGTACTCGTGCAAACCACGGACTCGTCAACGAAATCCATCGCTTCCATCCACGCCGTGATCGGGCGTGCGCGTGCGCGGCTTCGCGCCCAGGGTGCGCTCGAAGGTGCCACCACCGCCACGATCCTCGCGGCGGTCACCGCCCTGATCGCGATCTACGGCATGCGGGCGGAGTGGTTCAGCCCCACCGCGGGGATCGGCCTCGTGGTGGCCGCCGGCGTGATGATCGTGCTCGGTGCGGTGATCGGCGCCACCCGCGCGCTCGACGACGAGGTCGTCGCCCGCCGGGTCGATCGCGCCTCGAACCTCGCCGATCGGCTGTCGACCGCGATCTCGTTCGATCGCGCCATCCGCGCCCACACCGGAACGGCGACCCCCGACCACGCCGAGACGCTCGCGCTGATGGGCGCTGCGATCGCCGACGGCGCTCGCGTGGCGCCGCGCGCCGACGTTCGCAAGGCCACGCCGTTCGTGGTGCCCAAGGATCTCAAGGCCGCGATCGGCTTCCTCGCGATCTCGGCGCTCGTCGCCGGCCTCGCGCTCCCCTCGATCGATCGCACGCCGCACCTGTACGCCGCGTCGCCCGATCACGGGCCCGCTGGCACGATCGTCCACATCAAGGGCCGGAACCTCCTCACCAACGTGGCGTCGCCGATGGCGATGACGGCCGCCGCACGTGGTGCGCTCGGCGCTCCGGGGGGCGCCCTCCCGTTCGTCGCGCCGGCCAACGCGCAGGTCTTCCTCGGCACAACGGCCCAGGCGCGGCCGCTCGAGATCCTCGGCTGGAGCCACGACGAGATCACCGTGCAGATCCCCGCCGACGCGAAGATCGGCGACATGAAGATCATCGTCCAGGTCGACCAGCGTCCGATCGGCGACGTGTCGTTCACCGTCGTCGATCCGAAGGACGTGAAGTATCACGACGAGAACTCGGTCGTGCTCACGCCCGACGATCGCGCGTACGTCGAGTCGATCCTCGGCGAGCTCAAGAACATCGCCCAGCGCGACAAGGTCCCCGAGCTCGACGAGTTCGCCAAGAAGATCCAGAAGCTCCTCGAGGACGCCGAGCAGGGCAAGATCACCAAGGAGCAGCTGCTCGCCGCGCTCGAGGAGGCCGAGAAGGCCCTCGCCGACAAGGCCGAGCCGAACCAGGCCGAGGTGGACAAGCAGATGCAGGAGCTCGGCAAGGAGCTCGCGAAGGATCAGCAGACCAAGGAGCTCGGCGAGGCCTTCCAGAAGAACGACCTCGAGAAGGCCCAGCAGGAGCTCGAGAAGCTCGCGCAGAAGGTCGACAAGAACGAGCTCGCCAAGGCGCAGGAAGACGCCAAGGCGGAGTTCGAGAAGCAGAAGGCCGAGCTCGAGAAGAAGCTCGCCGACAAGAACCTGACCGAGAAGGAGAAGGCCGAGCTCGAGAAGAAGATCGCCGAGGCGCAGAAGAAGCTCGACGAGAAGCTCAAGGAGAAGACGCTCGACCAGAAGCAGAAGGACGAGCTCGGCAAGAAGCTGGAGCAGGCCGCCAAGCAGCTCGACAAGAAGCAGGACGAGCAGAAGAAGCAGGACCAGCAGGCCCAGCAGAAGATCGAGGAGGAGATCCGCCGGCTCGAGAAGCAGAAGGATCAGGCCAAGACCGAGAAGGACAAGCAGGACAGCGAGCGCCGCCTCGAGCAGAAGAAGGACGAGCTCAAGAAGCTGCAGAAGGATCAGGACCAGAAGCAGCAGTCCGCCCAGCGCGAGGCCGTCAAGCGCCTGCAGAAGAACATGGAGAAGGCCGGCGAGAGCCTCCAGAAGCCGGAGCAGAAGGACCAGGACCAGCAGGACCAGCAGGACCAGCAGTCCTCCCAGAAGCTCAAGGACGTCGCGAGAGAGACCGGCAAGGTCGATCAAGATCAGCGCAAGCAGGCGACGCAGAAGAAGAACAGCTCGCAGATGGACGACCTCCGCGAGGCGATGCGCCGCGCGAAGCAGAAGGGCAACAAAGGTCCCAACGATCCGTTCAACAAGCAGGCGAAGAACCAGGACTTCGGGCAGCGCGCACGCGGCCAGAAGGGCCAGGGAGGCCAGTCGTGGAAGCCCGGTCAGGGCCAGGGCCAGGGTCAGGGCCAGGGCCAGGGCCAGGGTCAGGGCCAGGGCCAGGGCCAGGGCCAGGGCGGCCAGGGCACGCAGCCCGGTGGCGACTCGTGGGGGGTTGGCCACGACGACAACAACACCAGCGACCCGACGGGCAAGAGCGGCAACACCAAGGATCAGGACATCCAGGGCAAGGCCGGTCAGGGCGGCTCGACCAAGCGGGAGACGATCCTCGCCGCGGCGCAGAAGGGCTTCGCGTCGACGAGCTACAAGAAGGTCTACGCCGAGTACCAGCGCATCGTCGAGGAGGTGATGCGCACCGAGAAGCTGCCGTCGAGCTACAAGTACTACGTGAAGCGGTACTTCGCGAAGATCCACCCGAGCATGGAACCGTCGTCCGCCCCCGCTACCCCCGCGGCGCCCTGAGCTAGCCCCGAGCCCGAACGACTCTCTCGAACAAGCCGAACGCGTCACCGACCCGAAGAGGAAGCGAACTGATGAGCACTGCCGTTGCGAACGTCGAGGCGTCCGTCGCCTCGTTCACCACCGATCTGCGCCGCCTGCGTGACGAGATCGGGACCATGATCGTCGGCCAGGAGACCATCGTCGAGGGTGTCGTCATGTGCCTCCTCGGTGGTGGCCACGCGCTGCTCGAGGGCGTCCCCGGCCTCGGCAAGACGATGCTCGTGCGCACGCTGGCCGAGACCATCGCCGCGTCGTTCTCGCGCATCCAGTTCACCCCCGACCTCATGCCCGCGGACATCGTCGGCACGAACGTGATCGTCGAAGAGAACGGGATGAAGCGATTCGAGTTCCAGAAGGGACCGATCTTCGCCATCATCGTGCTCGCCGACGAGATCAACCGCGCGACGCCCAAGACGCAGTCCGCGCTCCTCGAGGCGATGAGCGAGGGCTCCGTCACCGTCTCGAAGACGACCTACCGTCTCGAGAAGCCGTTCTTCGTCCTCGCGACGCAGAACCCGCTCGAGATGGAGGGCACCTACCCGCTCCCCGAGGCGCAGCTCGATCGCTTCTTCTTCAAGCTCGTCGTCCAGTTCCCGGATCGCGAGGCGCTCCACACGATCATCGACCGCACGACGGCCGACACGAGCCCCAAGCCGCAGGTCGTGATCGAGAAGGCGCGCATCCTCGAGATGCGCGACCTCGTGCGCAAGGTGCCGCTGTCGCGCCAGATCCAGGACTACGCGGTGCGCGTCGTCCTCGCGACGCACCCGGAGAACCCGGAGGCGACCGCGATGAGCAAGCAGTTCATGCGGTACGGCGCGAGCCCGCGTGGGCTCCAGGCCGTGATCCTCGCGGCGAAGATCCGCGCCCTGCTCGAGGGCCGCTACGCCGTGGCGATCGACGACATCCGCCACGTCGCCCAGCCAGCGCTCCGCCACCGCATGATCATGAACTTCGAAGGTGAGGCCGAGGGCATCGAGCCGGACGCGATCATCGCCGAGATCCTCAAGAGCACGAAAGAAGTCTAGTGGCGCCGTCGGACAAGCAGCCCGGTGCGTCGGGTTCGATGAGCCCGATCGCGGGCGCCTCGGGCGCGTTCAAGGCGATCACGTCGACGCTCACCGGCCGCGCCGGTGGCACCGCGGTGAAGAAGAAGAACCGCGCCGACGACCGAGGGGAGCTGTTCGACGAGAAGTTCCTCAAGACGCTCGAGCACCTCCACATGGTGTCGCGCAAGGTGTTCGCCGGCGCGCTGCGCGCCGAGCGCCGCACGAAGAAGGTGGGCTCGGGCATCGAGTTCGCCGATCACCGCACGTACTCGCGCGGCGACGACTTTCGCTACATCGACTGGAACCTCTACGGCCGCCTCGACAAGCTCCTGCTCCGGCTGTTCGAGGAGGAGGAGGATCTCTACATCTACATCCTCGTCGACGTGTCCGACTCGATGTCGATCGGCAGCCCGATGCCGAAGCTCCACTACGCGATGCAGGTCGGCGCCGCGCTGACCTACGTCGGCCTCGCGAACCTCGATCGCGTGTCGATCATCCCGTTCAGCGATCGCCTGATCGACCGGCTCCCGCCCAGCCGCGGCAAGAACCGGATCTTCCGCGTGTTCGAGTTCCTCTCGAAGGTCGAGCTCGGCGGCAAGACCGAGCTCGCCGACTGCATGAAGGACTTCGTCGCCCAGAACAAGCGGCGCGGCCTCGCCGTGCTGATCTCCGACTTCTACGATCCGAAGGGCTTCGAGCAGGGCCTCAACACCCTCCGCTACAACAAGTTCGAGCCGTTCGTGCTCCAGGTCTACGACAAGCGCGAGGCCGAGCCCCAGCTGCACGGCGATCTCGCGCTGGTCGACTGCGAGACCGGCGACGTCCGCGAGGTCACGATCAGCAAGGGCATCCTCGACTCGTACATGCGCGAGCACGAGAAGTACTGCCAGGAGCTCGAGGACTTCTGTAGCAAGCGCGCGATGCCGTTCTTCCGCACGCACACGTCGATCCCGTTCGACGAGCTCGTCCTCAAGATCTTTCGCTCCGGCGGATTTCTGCGATGAAGTTCTTCGGTCCCATCGGCGGCACCACGTTCATGTGGATCGCGATCGCCTCGGCGGCGCTCGTGGTCAGCGCGTACATCATCAAGATGCGGCGCCGCCGCTTCGAGGTGCCGTTCGCCCAGCTGTGGAAGCGCGTCCTCCAGGAGAAGGACGCCAACGCGCTCTGGAAGCACCTCAAGCGCATCCTGTCGTTGCTGTTCATCCTCGCGATCCTCGGGATCGTGCTGTTCGCGTCGCTCGATCCGACGCTCGGCGCGGTCGATCGCGACGCGCGCAACGTCGTCATCCTGCTCGACGCGTCGGGCTCGATGAAGGCGATGGACGGCAACGAGAAGGGGGACAAGTCCCGGCTCGAGGCCGCGAAGGACGCCGCGGACAAGCTCGTCGACTCGATGGGCGGCGGCGACCTCGCGATGATCATGAAGGTCGACGGCCAGGCCACGCCGGCGTCGCGGTTCTCGGCGGACATCCCGATGCTGCGCAAGCAGATCCCGGTGATGCTCGCGACCCGCGCCAAGCTGCTCTCGCGCTCGGTGCGGCGCAACTCTCCATCGATGGAGCGGCGGGTGGTCAACAAGTTCCTCTTCGGCGAGCCGCTGCGCCTGCGCGACGCCGGGCTGGTCGTCGACCAGCTGATCTGCTGCCCGCCGGCGACGATGT
>JAPLLF010000628.1 GCA_026387715.1 Pseudomonadota bacterium | reverse complement strand
GACGGCAATCCGAGGCCCTCGATCTTTTTCGGCGTCCTCGCGAATCGATCCTAACGGCGAGATCCTCGACGGCGCGACTATCCCGCCGCCCGGCGACCCCAACCGTCAAAACGCGACGGGATCAGGCTGCCATCAACACCTCGATGCTCGGCAGCACGATCGGCTCGCGTGACTCGTCGATCAACCCGCTGATCTCGGCCTTCTCCGTGCGCGCGTAGGCTTCGAGGTCGCGCATGGTCGACACGACGTAGTCGGACTTGTCGCCGGTCGCGATGAAGTCGATCAGCCCGCGGATCTTCAGCTCCGTACGCTGGAGCCGCTCGCGCCGGTCGTTGATCTTCGCCTCGAGGGAGCGCGCCTGATCGCCCAGCTCCTTCGCGATGTTCTTGCGAATGGCCTGCACGCCAGCCGGGCTCACGAGCCACGTCTCGAACGCGTCCAGGATCCGCCGCTTGGTCGAGTCCTCGCGCACCGAGATGCGGCTACTGCACGTGCCCTGCTTGCGGTTGGTCTGGCAGCGGTAGTACGCCGCGTTGGTCCCGGCCGAGAGCGTGAGCGGCGAGTTGCACTCCGCGCAGATGAGGAGCCCGGAGAGCAGGTAGCTCACCTTCGCGCGCGCGATCCCCGTGGGCTTCTTCTCTTCGCCCGCTTTGCGCGTGTAGCGCTCGAACGTCGCGACCACGCGCTCCTGTGCCGCGTCCCAGAGCTTCTGCTTGATGATCCGGGTCTCGGGCCGGGGCATCACCAGCACCTCGGACGCGTTGCGAGCACGCGGCTGGCGGCGGTTGGTGCCCGGGACCTTCACCCACTGGCGCTCCCCGAACTTCCAGATCCCGATGTAGCGCTCGTTGCGCAGCATCGCGCGGATCGTCGAGCCGCTCCACCCGAACGCCTTGTGACGCTGACCGACGCGCGGCGACGGCACGCCCTCCTTGTTGAGGTCGCGCGCGATCAGCGCGGGCGAGCGACCCTCGACGTACTCCACGAAGATCCGGATCACGATCGGCGACTCGACCTCGTGGATCTCGATCTTGTTGCCGATGACGGAGCGGCGGTTGTCCAGGACGGGCACGGTGTGGAAGCCGTACGGCACGTTGCCCGTCGCGAAGCCTGCGAGCGCGCGTCCCTCGAGACCGCGCAGCGTCTTGTCGCGCAGGTCATCGAGGTACATGTCCGAGAGCAGCGACTTGACCGTGAACTGGAGCTTCGCGCCCTTCTGGCTCGTGTCGATGCCATCGGCGACACCGATCAGCGGCACGCGATAGAACCCGAGCTTCTTGAAGATCGTCGCGGAGTCGGCGACGTCGCGCGAGATGCGCGACATGTCCTCGGTGACGATCGCGACGATGCCGCCGCTCTCCACCGCGGCCATCATCGCTTCGAGGCCGCGCCGATCGAGGCTCGATCCGGAGATCGCGAAGTCCGGGAAGACCTGCGCCTTCTCCGGGTCGCCGCCGTTCGCCTTTATGAAGTCGCGGCAGCGCCGGACTTGGTCTTCGATGCTCCGGTCGTTCTGGAGGTTGGAGGAGAAGCGGGCGTAGATGGCGACCGGGCCTGTCTTGATCGCTGGATGCATAGGTCGAGAGCCTTCTTTACGAGGTAGTTCACGATCTCGTCTTCGCGTTCTTCCTGCGAGCGCGGAGGCGGCGGCGGACACGTCGGTGGGAGACGGCGCATCGTCATGCCTCCCGACGAAGAATCGCATACCGCTGCGACGAGCCAACGGCCGAACGCGGCGGTTTCTTCTCGTCGAGGATGGGCGAGTAATGCACAGCCCGCTTTGCTCGTGCATCTACGCGAGAAGGCAGGTTCTGGCAGTCGGTGGAGTCGCGCCGCGATCCGATCTCGGGCGAAGAAATCTCGACGCGAGCCGGACGGAACATCGCTCCGGACCAGTACCGGAACTGCTTCCGGCGCGGCGTTGCCCGAGTCCAAGCGCGCGGCTCCTGCTCCGCGTCGCGGTCGAGCCGCGCCTCCAGCTCGTGCGAGCGCTCGAGATCGTAGTCATCGCGGTGGCTCATGGCGTTTTCCCTCCGAGCGTGGCGAGCTGCGCCCGCGGGATGAGCTGGAACTTGAGCGGCTGCGCCTGCGGCACCTCGGTCCCGGCTGGCAGCGCGGCGCGGAGCTTCGCGATCGCGAGATCGAGCAGCTGCTCCGCGGGGACGCCGCGCAGGACGGCAACGGCGTTCGCGATCGGCAGCGTCTGGGGATGGGGGATTGGCGCAGCCGCGATCGGCTGTCCCGGCACCGCGTCGAGCGCGGCGAGGATCGTGCGGCATGCGTTCGCGCCTGCGAGCTTCGCCTCGGCGGTTGCGTCGGGCGTGAGGGCAGCGCGGATCGATTCGATGACGTTCTCCATGGTGGCTCCTATGCGGCTTCCTTGAGGGTGTCGAGCCGGCTCGAGACCGGCGTGGGCGGCTTGGTCCAGGTGGTCACGTGCGCCATCGGATCGACGGTGACGAACCGGCGATCGGCGGCGCGCGTGACGAGCTCGAAGCGGACGTGGATCGGTGACTTCGCGGCGTAGCCGATGACGTCGCCACCGCGCACGGTCTGGCGAAAGCGCCCCTTGTGCTCGCGGTCGGTCGCGACGAACACCTTCGAGAGGTGGCCGTAGAGCGTGAGGCAGTCGGTGCCGACGTGCTCGATCGTGATCGCGAAGCCGGACCGCGTCTCGGCGCAGTACATGACGTCGCCCGACTGCACCGCGTAGACCGGGACGAACAGCGCGGCATCGTACGGACGCGCCTCGTAGCCGAGGTCGATGCCGCGCCGCTCGCCGTCGAGATGTTCCGCGAGCACAATGGGCTCACGATCGCCGAGCGAGCCGAGCGGCCATCGCCACGGTTGCGGCCGGATCCTCCCGCTGTCGCGCAGCGCCCAGAACCGGCTCTTGCGCGGCCCGGTCGGATCCTTCGGGTTGTAGTTGAGATCGATCATGATGGCTCCTTGGTTCAGAACGGGACTTCCTCTTCGACGCTCTCCGGCTGGCCGATGAGGTTGTCGCGAGGCTTGAGACGGCGGATCAGCCGCATCTCTTCGTCGAGAGATGCGGCGGGTGACGTGAGCCGCACGGCGACCTCGACGGAGTCGCGGTCGTACGTGAGGCCCGGATCGTGGCCCTCGGCGTACTGGCCCTTCCAGAACCCTTTGAACCGTCGCCAGGTCTGGAAGTGCCGCGTGAGGGTGTCGTAGAGGCGACCGGCGGACGAACCGACGTAGACGATCTCGCGGCTCTCGGCGTCGCGGATCACGTAGACGCCCGCCTTGTCCTTGAGCACGCGGACCCAGTCCGGATACGCCTCGCCCGGCGCGCCGATCGGCCGATACACGAAACCCGCGTTCCGCGCGACGAGCGCGTTCGGGTCGGCGACGACCGGCCAGCCACGCATCACGACGGACGGATCGACGCGGTCGTTCGGTCCGCCGAGCCACAGCTCGAAGTGCAGATGCTTGAGGTGCTCGCCGTCGAGCGGGCTCGCACCGATCACTCCGATCGGCTGACCC
>JAPLLF010000356.1 GCA_026387715.1 Pseudomonadota bacterium | reverse complement strand
CAGTTCCGTTGTTCGCACCTGCCGCAAACAGGGTCGCCACGTCTTCGAATATCTCGTTCAGGCCGTCAACGCGAGGCTACGCAATCGCAGGCCGCCGTCGCTGCTCGTTGCTGGGTAGTGCGCCCGGTGAACGCGTACGGTTCGAATCCCTTCTCCCGCTCGATAGACGAGACGCCCGGTTCCGCAAGGTTCCGGGCGTTTCTGCATTTCGGCTGAGTTTCGGCATTTGGGCCACGCCGCGCCTCGCGAACGCTCGGTCACGATCTCTGTGGTCAGTTCGCCTGGTGCGCGTTGGAAGGGTACAGCTCGAGCACTCGTCCGTGCCACGGCGGCGAGAACCCCACCTGCTGCGCTTCCAGCCCCGGGTGGGTCGCGAGCAGGTCCCAGTGCGCCCGCGCCCTGGGAGGATTGAACCTCCCCTCGCGCGGGGCCACCATGTCGATGTCCAGCTCGATCATGGGGATGTTGCATCGTTCGCTGTTGGCCAGGGGTTCGAAGAACTTCTTGCGTAGGTGCACATCGATCGCGATCACGGCCGGCGCGCTTCGCACCTCACTGCACAGCTCGACCGTCTCGGGACATCCGCTGTCCCAGACCGTGACCCAATTCAGGAGAACGACGCCGTAGGAGCGATCGTGCCCCTCGTTCAGGGCACGGAGATCGAGTGACATCTTATGAACTTCCTCGTATCCCTTGTGCGTGCGTTTGGTTCCGTCACACGTCTGAGATCGTGCGCCACCGTTCGGCGGGTTCGTCTCGTTCGAGCTGCACCCCACGGCGCACACCCAAAGCAGCATCATCGACAGGCGCCCCATCACTAGTCCTCCCCGTAGGATTCGATTTCCCAATCCGCGAATGTGGTCAGGATCGTATCGCCCGCGTCGTCATCGTCGATGATCAGGCCGTCGAAGTCCTTGTGCCCAGGTGCCTTGGTGACGTTCCAGGCGGACTTCTCCGTGCCGGGGCTCTCGACGTTGTAGACGCGCCGGAACGAACTGTTCGCGCGGGTGACGGTCGCGCGGGATAGCTGCATCGACGCCCCGATCCCGACGTTGTCATCGCCGTTCTTGTTCGTCATCTTCTGGCCCAGCGACGCCGAGACCCCAAACTCCTCGGTGTTGGTCTCGGAAGGACCCGCCACCGTGACGTCGAAGTCGATCTCGCAGTACTTCTTCCCGGCACGCTCGATCGAGCTCGCGAGGACATTAGCGCCGAACGTGAGTGCCGTCATCGCAACGGGTGACAAGAACGGAATCACCTTGGCTTTGCGTCCGTAGAGCTGTCCGGTGGCCGTCTTCGCAATCACTGCCTCGAGGACGAGGTATCCGAGTTCTTCGTCGATGTAGTTTGTGTCGCGCAGGTAGACGCGTTTGACGAGGTTGTATTCGTCGACCTCGCGGTGCATCGCGGACTCAGCGCGTGGCGGTTCGGGTTCGGCGGCCCCCTTTCCGCTGTGTTTGCCGATCTCCTCGGTCCACTTGGCTGGTGCATCGGGCGTGACAAGTCGCGCCAGGCGGTCCTGCGTTTGGGCGAGAGGAAGCAGCATCGACATGCGAAGTCCACCGCCCTCTGCGTTCATGATCAGCCGTTGAACAACCTGATCCATCGTTACGATGTCAGAGGCGGCAGCACTGCCCGCATCCGAAATATTCGGGTCGCTCAACAGCGCAACGGCCTGGGCCAGATTGCCCGTGGCCGTCATGATCGCGCTGTCGCCATGCCCGCTCTCGATCTGCCTCCAGCCACCGAGAATGAACTGCTCGGCCGCGCGAATGGTCGTGTCTCTATAGTTGTGTAGAAGCCGGTTTCTTGGGCCGCAAGAAAAGAAGGGGGAACCTCCGGGTTGCGACACCGAGGAGGAACCCCCATGAGCAGACCAAAACGATCCACCCACGCCGAATTTATCGACCTCGA
>JAPLLF010000342.1 GCA_026387715.1 Pseudomonadota bacterium | reverse complement strand
TTCGAGGACTTCCTCCGCGATCCGGACGCGCCGAACGGCACCGTCGAGGCGCTCGTCGATGCGGGCATGCGCGCCGCCGCCGCCGCCGAGGTGCCGTTCGTCACCCTCGGGCTCGTGCCGCTGGCCGGCGAGGTCGCGCCGTGGCTGCGGGTGGCGCGCACGCTCGGCGGCGCGCTGTACGACTTCGATGGGCTGCGCGCGTTCAAGGCGAAGTTCAAGCCGGCGAGCTGGGATCCGATCTTCCTGTCGTATCCGCCGGGGCGCAGCTCGATCCTCGCGATCGTCGACACGCTCACCGCGTTCGCGCGCGGCGGGCTCGTCAAGTTCGGCCTCGAGACGCTGCTACGCGGGCCCGCGGTCGTGATCCGCGTGCTCACCGCGCTGCTCCTGGTGTGGACCGTGCTGCTCGCGCTCCCGATCAGCGCGCCGTACTTCCCGTCGCCGTGGTGGCAGTACGGCTGGGTCGCGTTCGACGTCGCGCTCGGCGGCGCGCTGTTCGCGCTCGCGCGCCGGTGGCGCCAGCCGCTGGCCGACGTCGTCGCGACCGCCGTCACCCTCGACGCGGTCGTCACGCTCGGCCAGGCGCTCGCCTTCGACCTGCCCCGGCAGCGCGGCGCGCTCGACGTGGGCGTCGCGATCGTCGCCGTGCTCGGGCCGACCCTGGCGGCTTTGCTGTTGTGGAACGCCCGCCCACATGCGATGCGTGCGTGATGCGGCTCGCCCTGCTCGTCACCGTCGCGCTCGGCTGTGGCGACGATGCGCGAATGATGACTGCACCCGACGCCACCAGCGCCGACGCCGCGTCGGCCGACGCGCCGGTCGCGTGCCTGCCGACGATGACCTTGCCCGTCGACCTCGTGCACGGCGCGTTCCCGGTGTCCCCCGATCACCCCAGCGCGATCGTGCACGTGCCGGCGAACTTCGACCCGACGCCGCCCGTCGACGTCGTCGTCTACATCCACGGGTTCTCGAACTGCATCACCAACGTGATCGGCGACGTCGACACGGCGTGCACGCCCGGCGGCGCGGCGCGCTCGGCGTTCCAGCTCGCCGCGCAGCTCGCCGCCTCGCAGCGCAACGCGATCCTCGTCGTCCCCGAGGTCCGCTACGACCAGGCCAGCGGCGATCCCGGCGCGCTCGGCACCCAGGACGGCTTGCGCGCCCTGCTCGAGGAGGCGCTCGGCCACGTCGCGGTCCCGCTCGCCGACGTCGGCCGCGTGATCGTCGCGTCGCACTCGGGCGGCTACCGCGCGGTCGCCGCGATGGCGACGATCGGCGGCGTGCCCGTCGACGAGCTGTGGCTGTTCGACTCGCTGTACGGCGAGACGACGCGGTTCGACGCCTACGTCAACGCCGACCTCGCGAGCTTCGCGACGCTGCAGCCCCTGCGGCGGTTCGCCGACATCTACTCGACGAGCGGCGGCACGCTCGCCAACAGCGAGGCGATGGCCGACCGCGCGGTGACCTGGGTGACCGCCGACCCCAGCGTGCTGGTCGACGACCGCACGACCGCCACCTGGCCCGACGACGTCTACCACCACGGCCTGCTGTTCAAGCACTCCGGGCTCTCGCACGACGGCGTCGCGCGCTACTACTTCGAGCGGATGCTCGCGACGAGCGCGCTGCGCACGAGCCGCTGCAACTGACCTGGCCTCCCACGTGCATTGATCCGCTCGCATGACCACCATCGGCGAGCTGATCTCCACGCTCTACACCAAATTCGAGCAGCAGTTCCACGACCACGAGGTCGCCGCGATCGCGACCGAGCTGGCGCTCGCCGACCTGCTCCGCGCGCGCAAGCGTGCCCCGCGCCCTCGCGCGACGTGACATCGCTGCGCGGCCGCGCCGCACACCTGCTACCGTCGCGGGCGTGAAGACGATGCCGCCGACCGACCTCGCGTTCTTCGACACCGCCCCGATGCGCGTCGTCGCCAGCGCGTCGCTCACCGCGAGCCCCGATCGCGTGTTCGCGTCGTTCGCGTCGCCGAGCGAGTGGCCGCGGTGGTTTCCGCTCATGCGCGAGGCGCGGTGGACGAGCGGCGCGGCGGAGCTCGGCGCCGAGCGAGAGATCGCGATGGGAGCGCTCGGGCGGTTCCGCGAGCGCATGATCGCGTGGGAGCCAGGCCGGCGGTTCGCGTTCACGATGATCGCGTCGACCTCACCCCTCGCCCTCCAGCTCGCGGAGGACTACCGGCTGTCAGCCGACGGCAAGGGCACGCGCCTCGACTGGGTGATGGCGGCGCGCCCGACGACGCTCGGCAAGCTCGCGGGCCCGGCGCTGCGCGCCACGATGCGGCAGCTGTTCCGGCGCGGCGGCGTGCGGCTCGAGCGACTGCTGTCCGCGAACTGATGCGCGGCGACGGCCACTGGGTGCACCACGCGCGGCAATGGGCGCGGATCGGCGCGCCGCTCCGCCCGGGCCCCGAGGACGTCGCGATCATGGCGTCGCTGACCGGCGGCGTGCGCCGCGCGCTGCTGCTCGGCGTCACGCCCGAGCTCGCCACGCTGGCGTGGCCCGCGGACGCGACGCTCGTCGCCGTCGATCGCTCGCGCGCGATGATCGGGGCGATCTTCCCCTCGACGCAGATCCGCGCGCAGGCGCTGGTCGGCGACTGGTGCGCGCTGCCGCTCGCCGACGGCGCGATCGACCTCGCGGTCGGCGATGGCTGCCTGACGAACCTGCCGTACCCCG
>JAPLLF010000452.1 GCA_026387715.1 Pseudomonadota bacterium | reverse complement strand
CCGCGGAGCAGCGCGTAGACGACCGGGAGCTGGACGAGGAACTGCGCGGCCGAGCCGATGACCACGCCCCACGCCAGCCACACCGCGATGTCGCGATCGTGGCCCGCGAGCGCGCGCCCGGCCACGATCACCGTCGCGATCTGCGCGGCGTTCCACAGCACGGGCGCGACGTACGGCAGGAAGAACTTGCGGTGGCTGTTGAGCACGCCGAGGCACCACGCGGACATCACGAGCAGCGAGACGCCCGGGAACAGGATCTGGACGAGCTGGATCGTGAGCTCGCGCGCCTCGCCGGAGAACCCGGGGGCGAGCAGGTCGACGAGCGGGCGCGCGAACACGACGCCGAGCG
This sequence comes from Pseudomonadota bacterium, assembly GCA_026387715.1. Classification (GTDB taxonomy): domain Bacteria; phylum Myxococcota_A; class Polyangia; order Haliangiales; family Haliangiaceae; genus JABFXX01. Next base: position 10,594 of record JAPLLF010000452.1, on the reverse strand, counting down.
CGGCGACCACGCTCGCCACGAGCACGAGCAAGGTGCCGACCGCGCGCGCGACGCGGGACGCGTCCTCCTCGTGCCCCTCGGCGCGTAGCCGGGCGTACACCGGGATGAACGCCGCCGACAGCACGCCCTCGCCGAGCAGGTTCTGCAGCAAGTTCGGGATCCGCATGGCGGCGCGGAACGCCCCCGCCGCCGTCGAGATGCCGAGGTAGTGGGCGATCGCGCGCTCGCGCACGAGGCCCGCGATGCGCGACAGGAAGATGCCCGCGCCGACGGCGAGCGCGCCCCCGCCCTTGGCGCTGCCCGGCTTGGCCGCCGTCACGGATCCTGCTTCACGAGGAAGATCGCGTGCGCGGTCGCCACCGGCGCCGCGGGATCGGCCTGCCACGCCACCGCGCGCACGTTGCACACCCGCCGGCCCTGGCGCGTGATCGTCGCGCGCGCGTGGACGTCCGCGGGACGCGCCGACCGCAGGTAGTCGAACGTCACGGTGATCGTCTTGGGCAACACGATGGTCTCGGCGCGCCACATCAGCTCGAAGATCGCCGCGCTCTCGAGCAGCGCCCCGAGCGTGCCGCCGTGCAACGCGGGGAGCGTCGGGTTGCCGATCAGGTGATCGCCGTACGTCATCGTCGTGACGAGGCCGTCGGCGTCGAGCGCCGCCGACAACCCGAGGAACTTCGAGTACGGCACCGCGGCGAGCAGCGCCTGGTAGTCGCCCGTCCGCTTGGCCTCGGCGAGCAGCTCGACGAGCGTCGCGGTCATCGATCGGTGCCCTTCGGGCTCGGCCCCGGCCTGGTCGAGATCATGAACGTGCCGACCGACGACGCGATCGGATCCGCCGGATCGTCGTGGTAGGCGACCGCGCGCGTGAACGCGACGTTCTTGGTCATCTTGTAGCAGGTCGCGTGGGCCAGCACCGCGCGGGGCGGCTCCGCCGGCCGCAGGTAGTCGATCCGCAGGTCGAGCGTGGCGATCGGCACCCACGTGACGAGCGACGAGAACACCGCCGCGCCGCTGGTCGCGTCGAGCAGCGCGGTGATCGCGCCGCCGTGCAGCACGCCGGTGTCGGGGTTGCCGACGAGCTTGGCGTCGTACGGCAGCTGGAACGTCGCCGACCCGCGCGCCATCGCGACGACCGTCAGCCCGAGCGCGCGGTTGTGGGGCACGGCCTCCGCGAACCCGCGGGGGAACTGCGCGCTGCGCTTGTCGTCCGGCACGTCGGGACTCTACTCTCGCCCGCGATGCATCGGTGGCTCTGGGTGATCGCGCTTGCGACCGGCGAGACGTCTCCCTCCCAGCTGATGGGGCCCGTCGCCGTCGACGAGAACGTCGCGTACGCGTTGCCGCTCGATCCCCGCGATCCGATCGACGGCCCCGCCGATGCCAAGGTCACGATCGTCGCGGTGTTCGAGTGGATGGATCCGGCGATGCCGCGCCTGGTCGCGATGCTCGACGAGGTCCGCGCCAAACATCCCGCGGACGTCCGGATCGCGTGGCGCTACCTGGCGGTCCACGCCGCCCCGGCGCTCCCGGCCGGGCTCCTCAGCTGCGCCGCCGGCGCGGCGGGCGTGTGGCCCGCGGTCCGCGGCAAGCTGCTCGCGACGCTGTACACCCCCGACGGGCACGTCCACCCCGAGCGGGGCGGCCTCGAGCAGCTGCGGCCGATCGTCGTCGGTGCGGGCCTGTCGACCGCCGCGATCGACGCCGCGGACGTCACGTGCCACGCCTGGATCGCGGGCGCACCGAAGCAGCTCGGCGCGCTCGGCCTCCGCACCCCGCCCAGCGTCGTCGTCAACGGGCGCGTGCTGGCCGGGCTCCCCGATGCCCTCCGCCTCGCCAACGTCGTCGCCGAGGAGCTCGCGACCGCGACCCAGCGGATCGCCGGCGGCGTCCCCGCGGCGAGCTACTATCAGGGGATCGTCGACAAGGCGCCCAGAGTAGTGAAAGGTCGCTTCGAGGATTAGTCCCATGGTCATGCCGCGTGTTCCGCTCCCTACCTCCTACTTCGCCCTGGCGATCGTTCGCCGCGGCCATCGCTTCCTCCTCGTCCAGGAGAAGAAGTACGGCGAGACGTGGTCGATCCCCGGCGGACGGGTCGAGGCCGGCGAGGCGCTGACCGACGCGGCGATCCGCGAGGTCTTCGAGGAGTCGGGCGTGCCGATCCAGCTCGACGGGATCTACCGCGTCGAGCACACGCCGCACGACACCGGCGCGCGCGTGCGCATCATCTTCGCGGGCACGCCGCGCGACGACACGCCGCCCAAGGCCCACGCCGACGAGGAGTCGCTTCGCGCCGCGTGGTTGACGCTGGACGAGATCCACGCCCTCCGGCTGCGCGGCTCCGAGCTCGGCGCGCTGCTCGAGAGCATCACGAGCGGCCGCCAGGTGTTCCCGCTCGAGCTGCTCGGTCACGAGATGTCGATTTGACGACCCGGGTCAGGATCGTCGCGGAGCACCGGGGCGCCTACAAGGCGGTCGACGAGGTCTCGCACGATCCCACGTGGGTCGAGCTGCCCGGCAAGACGTTCCACGCGGCGGGCGACAAGCGCGACCTGCCGACCGTCGGCGACTACGTGGTGGTCGATCACTGGGAGCGCGCGCGGAGCGGCGGCGGCGCGGCGGTCGTGCTCGAGATCCTGCCGCGGCGCTCGTTCCTCGTGCGCAAGGCCGCCGGCGAGGCCGTCGCGCCCCAGCCACTCGCGTCGAACGTCGACACCGGCGTCGTGATGACGTCGGCCAACGCGGACCTGTCGCCCGCGCGCCTCGATCGCTACCTCGGGCTCCTGCGCGCCGGCAACATCGCCCCGGTGCTCGTGCTGTCGAAGATCGACCTCGTCGACGATCCGGCGCCGATCCTCGCGAAGATGCGCGCGGTCGTGGCCAACGCCGACGTCCCGGTCATCGCGATCAGCGCCCCGAACGGCTCGGGGCTCGACGACCTGCTCCCGTTCCGCGGGCGCGACCAGACGATCATCATCCTCGGCAGCTCCGGCGTCGGCAAGTCCACGCTGCTCAACGCGGTCGCCGCGCGGGCCCAGGTGATCGGCGGGATCCGCGCCGACGAGCGCGGCCGGCACACGACGACCCACCGCGAGCTGTTCGTCGCCGCCGATGGCACCTCGTGGATCGACACGCCCGGCATGCGCGAGCTCGCGCAGTGGCTCGACGACGACGACGAGATCGCGTTCGACGACGTCGCCGCGCTCGCCGCGAGCTGCAAGTTCCGCGACTGCACGCACCACGACGAGCCGGGCTGCGCGGTGCGGGGCGTGCTCGCGCCCGCGCGGCTCGCGAGCTTCCAGAAGCTCGCGACCGAGCGGCGCGACGGGACCCGCCGGCGGGCCGAGGCCGAGCGGCTCGCCACGACCCGCAAGGCCCAGTACCACAAGGCCAAGAAAACCGGCGCCAAGACGAAGAACCGATAGATGGTATAGACCCGCGCCGTGATCGCGTTTTCCTCGATTTCCAAGCAGTACGGGGGGCAGCTCCTCTTCCTCGAGGCCTCGTTCCAGATCAACGCTGGCGAGAAGGTCGGCCTCGTCGGGCCCAACGGCGCCGGCAAGTCCACGATCTTCCGCATGCTGGTCGGCGAGGAGGAGCCGGACGACGGCACCGTCGAGAAGCCCAAGAAGCTCGGGATCGGCTACTTCCGCCAGGACGTCGGCGATCTGAAGGGCCGCTCGATCCTCGCCGAGACCTGCGCCGGCGCCGGCGAGGTCGCGACGCTCGCCGACGAGCTCGTGCACCTCGAGCAACGCATGGAGGCGGCCGGCGACGACTTCGACGACGTCGTGATGCGGTTCGGCGAGGTCCAGGCGCGCTACCAGGACCTCGGCGGCTACGAGCTCGAGGCTCGCGCCCAGACGATCCTCGCCGGCCTCGGGTTTCGCACCGAGCAGGTCGCCAGCGACGTCGGCACGCTGTCGGGCGGCTGGAAGATGCGCGTCGCGCTCGCGCAGATCCTGCTCGCGCGCCCGCCCCTGCTCCTGCTCGACGAGCCGACCAACTACCTCGACATCGAGTCGATCCTCTGGCTCGAGGGGTTCCTCCGCGACTACGCGGGCACCGTCGTGATGACGTTCCACGACCGCGACATCATGAACCGGGTCGTCAGCAAGATCGTCGAGATCGACGGCGGCGAGATCCGCACGTACGGCGGCAACTACGAGTTCTACGAGGCCGCGCGCGTCGTCGAGACCGCGCGCCGCGAGGCCGCGTACGCGCGCCAGCAGGCCCGGCTCGCCAAGGAGAGCCTGTTCATCGAGCGGTTCAAGACCCACACGGCGAAGGCCGCGCAGGTCCAGAGCCGGATCAAGAAGCTCGACAAGGTCGAGAAGATCGAGCCCCCGCGCCGCATCATCGAGAAGGACTACGAGTACCGGACGCCCCCGCGCAGCGGCGACGACGTCGTCAAGCTCGACAAGCTCGGCAAGCGGTACGGCGAGAGGATCATCCACACCGACCTGACGATGATCATCGGGCGCAAGGAGCGCTGGGCCGTCATGGGCGAGAACGGCGCCGGCAAGTCGACGCTGCTCAAGATGATCGCGGGCGCGCTGACGCCCGACCAGGGCTCGGCGACGATCGGCGCGTCGGTCACGCTGGGCTATTACGCGCAGCACGTGATGGACGGGCTCGGCGGCGATCTGACGATCCTCGAGGAGCTCCAGGCCCACGCGCCGAACGCCAACCAGGGCACGCTGCGCGGGATCGCCGGCGCGTTCGGCTTCCACGACGACGACGTGTTCAAGCCGATCCGCGTGCTGTCGGGTGGCGAGCGCGCCCGCCTCGCGCTCGCCAAGCTGCTCTACGAGGCGCCGAACCTGCTCGTGCTCGACGAGCCGACCAACCACCTCGACATCATCACCAAGCGCGCGCTCGTGCGCTCGCTCGTGAACTACGAGGGCACGCTGATCTTCGTGTCGCACGATCGGCAGTTCCTGCGCGCGCTCGCCACGCGCGTGCTCGAGCTGACGTCCGCGGGCCCCCGGGTCTACGGCGGCAGCTACGAGGAATATGTCGCGTCGACCGGACGCGAGGCGCCCGGCATGCGCCAGACGTGATGCTACGCTTCCCGCATCGTGGGTAACGACGGTCGTCCGCCAGGGTCTCTCCCACCACCCCAACCAACGCCTACGAGCACGTCCAAGACGGTGTTCGGGATGCCCGCGCCGGCGATCCCCGTGGCCCCGAAAGTACCGCTCGGGACACCACAGCCCCGGCCCGTCCCGCAGCCGCCGATCGCGCACACGCAGGTCGGGACCAACCCGCAACAATCGAGCTACGCCCAGGCCCACGCCCACACGCAGGCCCCGACCCCGGCGAATTTCCGCACCGGCGTGACCGCCCAGACGCAGGCCCCGCAGATCCCGACGACGACGGCGAACCCCCACGCGCCGACCCACAACGCGGCCGGCGACCTCGAGCTCCTGCCCGGCACGTACATCCACCACTACGAGCTCATCCGCGAGCTCGGGCGCGGTGGCATGGGCATCGTCTACGCCGCGCGCGACACCAAGCTCGGCCGCCGCGTCGCGATGAAGTTCCTGCTCCACGCCACGCAGGACGTCGCCGAGCGGTTCCTCATCGAGGCCCGCGCGACCGCGCAGTGCAACCACGAGAACATCGTCATCATCCACGAGGTCGATCAGGTCGAGACCATGCCGTTCATGGTCCTCGAGTTCCTCGAGGGCACCGAGCTCCGCAAGCAGCTCGGCGCGTTCAGCTCGGGGAACCGCCTCCCGCCGTCGCGCGTGGTCGAGCTCATGCTACCGGTCGCGCGCGCGCTCGCCCGCGCGCATCAGCTCGGCATCGTCCACCGCGATCTCAAGCCCGAGAACGTGTTCGTCACGACCGCCGGGCAGGTCAAGGTGCTCGACTTCGGCATCGCCAAGGCGACGGGCCTGGGCGACGGCTCGCCGCGGCGCACCGCCGCGATCGGCGCCCCGAGCATGCAGCTCACCGGCGACGAGGGCCTCGTCGGCACGCTGCCGTACATGTCGCCCGAGCAGTTCGGCGTCGACACCGTCGATCACCGCTCCGACATCTGGTCGTTCGGCGTGATCATGTACGAGATGCTCGTCGGGTTTCACCCGGTCGAGCCGCTCACCCCGCACCAGCTGATGCTGTCGGCCGGGAGCCTCGACGAGTCGATGCCGTCGGTGATGCAGTCGGTCCACGACATCGATCCGGCGCTGTCGCGGGTCGTCGACCTCTGCCTCCGCAAGCGCAAGAACGAGCGCATCGGCACCGCCGCCGATCTCGTGCGCAAGCTCGAGGAGCTCTTGCCCGGCCGTCGCGGCCGGCAGCTCGCCGAGGGCGAGAGCCCCTACCCCGGCCTCACCGCGTTCCAGGAGAACGACGCCGATCGCTTCTTCGGGCGCGCGCGCGACGTCGCCAAGATGGTCGCGCGCGTGCGCGAGAACCCGCTGACCGGCGTGATCGGCCCGTCGGGCGTCGGCAAGTCGTCGTTCGTGCGCGCCGGCGTGGGGCCCTCGCTCAAGGCGTCGGGCGAGACCTGGGAGGTCGTCACGATCCGTCCCGGGCGTCAGCCGCTCGCCGCGCTGTCGTCGATCGCGCATCGCCTGACCACGCGCTCCGGCCCGTTCGAGGGCCAGCTCGGCGAGCACGATCAGCTGATGTCGAGGCTGCGGACCGAGCCCGGCTACCTCGGGTCGCTGCTCCGCCAGCGCGCGCGCCAGACCGGCGGGTTCATCCTGCTGTTCATCGATCAGTTCGAGGAGCTCTACACGCTGGTCCCCGATCTCGACGAGCGGCGCGCGTTCACCGCCGCCATCGCGGGCGTCGCCGACGACGCGGCGTCGCCGCTGCGCGTGGTCGTGTCGATGCGCTCGGACTTCCTCGATCGCGTCGCCGAGGATCCGCAGTTCATGGACGACCTGGCGCGCGGCCTCGTGTTCCTCCAGCCGCCCGATCGCGGTGGGCTCCGCGACGCGCTCACGCAGCCGATCGAGATGATCGGCCATCGCTTCGAGACCAACGAGATCGTCGAGGACATGCTCAACGCGCTCGGCCAGACCACCGGCGCGCTGCCGCTCCTGCAGTTCGCGGCGGCCAAGCTGTGGGACGCGCGCGATCGGACGCATCGCGTCCTCACGCTGAACAGCTACCGGGCGATCGGCGGCATCTCCGGCGCCCTCGCGTCGCACGCCGACGAGGTCGTGCAGAACATGAACGCGCCGGCGCAGAAGCTGACGCAGATGATCATGCGGCGGCTCGTCACCCCCGAGCGCACGCGCGCGATCATCGAGCTCGCGGATCTGCACGCGCTGACCAACGATCCGAGCGAGGCGGCGCGCGTCATCGACCTGCTCGTCGCCGCGCGCTTGCTCGTCGTGCAGACGCGCGGCGACGGCGGCGGCGGCACGGTCGAGATCGTCCACGAGTCGCTCATCGATCGGTGGCCGACGCTCCGGCGCTGGCTCGACGAGGATCAGGAGGACGCGGCGTACCTCGCCCAGCTCGCCGCCGCGGCGAAGCAGTGGGAGTCCCGCGGCAAGGCCGCCGGGCTGCTGTGGCGCGGCGATGCGATGGAGGAGGCCCGCCGCTGGCACGGCCTGCGCCGGCGCACGCTGTCGCCGCGCGACCAGGCGTTCCTCGATGCGGTGTTCGCGCTCGCGCGTCGCGGCAAGCGCGTGAAGCGCACCGTCCTCTCGCTCGTGTTCCTGATGCTCGGCGGCGTCGCCGTCGGCGCGGTGATCATGCTGATGCAGGTCCGCGCGGCCGAGGCGGAGGCGATGAAGAACCTCGGGCTCGTCAGCGCGCAGATGGCGGAGACCGAGAAGGCGATGGCCGAGACCAAGAAGGCGATGGCGGAGACCAAGACGGCCATGGCGGCGAGCGAGGAGGCGCGCGCGAAGGAGAAGGCCGCGTACGACAAGCAGAAGGCCGCCGAGAGCGTCGCGACGCAGAGCGAGGCCGACAAGCGCAAGGCCGAGGAGGCGAAGGCGGCGGCCGAGGCCGAGGCCAAGCGGATCGAGGCCGACAAGCTCAAGGGCGAGGTCCTGTCCGCGGCGCAGCTCAAGGACAAGAACGACAGGCTCGAGAAGAAGGCCGTGGAGAACGCGGTCCTGCAGAAGAAGACGCAGGAGGCGCTCGAGGAGGTCCGGCGCGCGAACCTCCGCCAGGAGAGCGAGATCAAGGCGCTCAAGGACAAGCTCAAGAACGCCGGTCCGCTCACCAACACGCTCAAGGGTGGGTGAGTGACTTTCGCGAAAATCTGATGGACACTCGCGACGATGAGCTGGCTTCGAGCGTTCGTGGTGGTTGGGTTCCTCGTCGGGGCCGCGCCCGCGTCGGCCGACGAGGCGCCGTGGGTCAAGGGCGTGACCGACGCGCAGAAGCAGGCCGCGCAGCACCTCCTCGAGGAGGGCAACAGCCGCTTCGTCGAGAAGGACTACAAGACCGCGCTCGAGAAGTATCGCGGCGCCGTCGCCCAGTGGGATCACCCGGCGATCCGCTTCAACATCGTCCGCTGCCTGATCTTCCTCGATCAGCCGATCGAGGCCTTCGACGAGCTCAAGCTCGCGCTCAAGTACGACGCGGCTCCCCTCGAGGATGCCGTCTACCGCGAGGCGCTCAGCTACCAGAAGCTGCTGTCGACGCAGATCGGCGAGTTCGAGCTCAAGTGCGACCAGCCGCAGGTGGAGGTCACGCTCGACGGCAAGAAGCTGTGGGATTGCCCGCACAGCGAGAAGCGTCGGTTCGCACCCGGCGCCTACCAGCTCGTCGGCTCGCGGCCGGGCTACCTCACCCGCAAGGTGGAGATCTCGATCGTCGGCGGCAAGGTGACCACCTCGGTGCTCACGCTCGATCCGCGCGAGAAGGCCGCGCGCATCGTCCACCGCTATCCGACGTGGATGCCGTGGGCGGTGTTCGGCGGTGGGCTCGTGGTCGCCGGCATCGGCGGCCTGCTCGATCTCAAGGCCGCGGGTGATCTGGACAACTACGACAGCAACGTCGCGGGGCTGTGCGCCGAGCGCGGCTGCGCCCCCACCTTCCCCGGCTACAACAACCTCCGCCAGCAGGAGGACAGCGCGCTGCTGCTCAACAAGGTCGCGGTCGGCGTGATGGTCGCGGGCGCCGCGACCGCCGTCGTCGGCGGCGTCATGATCTTCTTGAATCGAGGCCAGACGGTGTACAGCGACAGCACGGGCATGGCGGGACCACCGGTGGCGATCGTGCCGACGACCGACGGTGGCGCGCTCGCGACGTTCTCGGGGAGCTTCTGATGCGCCATTGTCATCTCGCCGCCGCCCTGCTCTGCCTCGCCACCAGCGCGATCGCGCAGCCGCAGCCGCCTCCACTTCCGCAACCCGACCTCGCCGTCGTCGTCGGCACCGCGAAGGTCGCCATCGGCGGCCGTGAGGTCCTGCCGACCGACGACCTGTTCGAGATCGGCGACGCGACCCTCAAGCCGCTCGCGACGCCGGCGCTCGACGCGCTCGGCAAGGCGCTCGTGAAGTCCGCCGTGATCGTCCGGATCGAGATCCACACCGACGACACCGCGCCCGACAACGACAAGACCGGCGCCTGGACCATCGCGCTGTCGCAGCGTCGCGCCGACGCGATCAAGGCCGCGCTCGTCAAGCGTGGCGTCCCCGCGGCGCGGCTCGTCGCCGTCGGCATGGGCAGTCGCGCCCCGCTCGACGCCGGCAACACCGACGAGGCGCGCGCGCACAACCGCCGCCTCGAGTTGCCGCTCGAGATCGAGGTGCGCCCACCGCTCGCCAGCGATCTCGAGACCTACGCCAAGGGCATCAAGGGCAAGGGCCGGTTCACGGCCACCATCGAGACCTCGCTCGGCACGCTGCACTGCGAGCTGTTCGCCGATCGCACCCCGGCGACGGTCGCGAACTTCATCGGCCTGGCGACCGGCAAGAAGCCGTTCACCGATCCGAAGACCGGCGCGGTCGTGAAGAACAGGCCGTTCTACGACGGCCTCGTGTTCCACCGCATCATCCCGCAGTTCATGATCCAGGGTGGCGATCCGCTCGGGGTCGGCACCGGCGGGCCGGGCTACAAGTTCGCCGACGAGATCGACGGCTCGCTGCACCACGAGCCCGGCACGCTCGCGATGGCCAACGCCGGCCCGGGCACGAACGGCTCACAGTTCTTCATCGACGAGGTGACCTCGCCCCACCTCGACGGCAAGCACACGATCTTCGGCAAGTGCGCCGAGCTCGAGGTCGTGATGGCGATCGGCGCCGCGCCGCGCGACGGCCGCGATCGGCCGATCCCGCCGATCACGATCAAGCGCGTCAAGATCAACCGCGCGCCCTGACGCGCACGTGACCGCTGGTCGAGCGGATCCTCGCCGCGGCTGGGTGATCCTGCCAAAGCTCCACGGCTCGCAAGGCGCGGATCTTCGTGTAGGACACCCGACCAAGCCGGAGCGCCTCGTCGAAGAGCAGCAGCTTACCGAGCCTCCGGCGGGACAGGAGCCCGTGGGTCGCGGATCGACTTCTACTCGTCTTCGTCGTCGATGACCTGAACGTCGTCTTCGTCGTCTGCCGGCTTGGGCTTCTTCTCGGCGGGCTTCTTCTCGGGCTAGTCGGGCTGGGGGGCCGGCTTC
>JAPLLF010000394.1 GCA_026387715.1 Pseudomonadota bacterium | reverse complement strand
GCGGGCGGCGGGCACGCGCCGGTCGGCGTCGCGAACCTCTCCTCGGTCCAGATCCCGAGCTTCTACGAGATCGGGACGCCCTCCCTAGTGATCGCGACGCCGGACAAGCTCGCGCTGCTGCGCGCCGCCGACAAGGCCGCGCGTGCGTTCGATCCCCGGATCATCAAGGTCGAGGCGTCGTTCGCCGAGTCGATCAAGGAGGTCCTGCTGTTCACGTCGGACGGTCGGATGGCCCACGACGTCCAGCCGATGATCCGGTTCGGCGTGCGCGCCGTCGCCGAGGAGGCCGGCAAGCGCCAGTCGGGATCCAGCGGCGGCGGTGGCCGCTACGGCATGGACTACTTCGCGGACGCGAAGCACGACGCCGTGGCGCATGGACGCGAGGCGTCGCGCCAGGCGCTCGCGATGCTCGACGCGCGTGAGGCCCCCGCCGGCGAGATGCCGGTCGTCCTCGCGCCCGGCGACTCCGGCATCCTGCTCCACGAGGCGGTGGGCCATGGCCTCGAGGCCGACTTCAACCGCAAGGAGACGTCGAACTACACGGGCCAGCTCGGCAAGCAGGTCGCCTCGGCGCTGTGCACCGTCGTCGACGACGGCACGATCGCGTCGTCGCGCGGCGCGATCAACGTCGACGACGAGGGCTACGCTGGCAGGAGCAACACGCTGATCGAGCACGGCATCCTCGTCGGCTACATGCACGATCGGCTGAGCGCCAAGCACTTCGGCGTCGCGCCGTCGGGCAACGGCCGCCGCGAATCGTTCCGCGCGATGCCGCTGCCGCGGATGACGAGCACCTCGCTGCTCGGCGGCTCCGAGGACCCCGACGACATCATCAGGAGCGTGAAGCGCGGCATCTACGCCAAGCGCTTCTCCGGCGGGCAGGTCAACATCTCCAACGGCGACTTCGTGTTCTCGTTGTCGGAGAGCTACATGATCGAGGACGGCAAGATCACCGCGCCGCTCAAGGGCGTGAACCTCATCGGCAACGGGCCCGAGGTGCTCCGTCGCGTCGACATGCTCGGCCGCGACTTCGAGTACTCGGATGGCATCTGGACGTGCGGCAAGGATGGCCAGTCGGTCCCCGTGAACGTCGGCACTCCGACCGTTCGCATCGCGTCGATCACCGTCGGTGGAACCCAGGCATAAAGATGACCGCACAGATCACGGAAGCAACGATCAAGGAGCTCTGCGACGTCGCCAAGCTCGCCGTCGAGCTCGCGAAGCGGGCAGGGGCCGACGACGCCGAGGTCCTCGTCCGCGACGGCAGCGAGCTGACCGCGAAGGTCCGACTCGGCGAGCCCGAGCTGGTGCAGGAGGCGGGCAGCCGCGCGCTCGGCCTGCGCGTGCTCCGCGGCGGCCGGCGCGCGGTGACGTACACGAGCGATCTGCGCCGCGAGGCGCTCGAGGCGCTGTGTCGCGAGACGGTCACGCTCGCCGAGCACGCCGAGCCCGACGAGTTCTCGATGCCCCCGGATCCGCGGGATCTCGCGACGAGCGTCCCGGAGCTCGATCTCTACGACCCGGCGGTCGCGGAGGTCGACGCGGCGTGGGCGCTCAAGCAGGCGATCCGCGGCGAGGCCGCGGCGCGCGGGCACGATCCGCGGATCTCGAACTCCGAGGGCGCGACCTGGTCGCGCGTGCTCGGCGCGAGCGCGTTCGCGACGAGTGGTGGCTTCGTCGGTGGCTATCGCGGCAGCTACGCGTCGCTCGTCGTCGAGCCGCTCTGCGACGACACCACCGAGACGACGCCGAAGAAGCGCAACGGCCACTGGTGGACCGCGTCGCGCTTCCTCGCCGAGCTCGAGGATCCAGAGAGCGTCGGCCGCGAGGCCGCGCGCCGCACCACGGCGACGATCGGTTCGCGCAAGGTCGACACCCAGGAGTGCGCGATCGTGTTCGATCCGGAGATCGCGCGCTCGATGGTCGGGACGATCTTCTCGGTCGCCAACGGCAGCTCGTTCTGGCGCAAGTCGTCGTACCTCCTCGGCAAGGAAGGCGAGCTCATCGCGTCGCCGCTCGTGACGATCATCGACGATCCGTTGATCCGCCGGGCGCCGGGCTCGCGGCCGTTCGACGGTGATGGCCTCCCGACCCGCATGAACCCGGTCGTCCAGGCCGGCGTGCTGTGTCCGGTGCTGTGCGACGTGTACAGCGCGCGCAAGCTCGGGCGCGCGTCGACCGGCTCGGCGGGTCGCGGCATCGGCGGCAACCCTGGACCGACGACGTCGAACCTCGTCATGCAGAAGGGCGCCACGACGCGCGACGCGCTCCTGAAGTCGACGTCGCGTGGGCTCTACGTCACCTCGTTGATGGGTTTCGGGTTCAACCCGGTGACGGGCGACTTCTCCCGAGGCGCCGCCGGCTTCTGGATCGAGAACGGCGAGCTCACGTTCCCCGTGAGCGAGGTGACGATCGCGGCGAACTTCGACGAGATCCTCAAGCGGATCGACGCCGTCGCCGACGACCTCGTGTTCCGATCGTCGACGAGCGCGCCGACGTTCCGCGTGTCGCACATGATGCTCGCCGGCTCGACGGCCGGCGCGCAGTAGCACCCCCGATCACCTCACCTACATCCGATCGACGGATCGTCGACGAGGGTTGCTTGACACGGTAACCCCGCGATGGAACGATCATTTCGTGCCATCTGCCGCAGCCACGGCAGGGGGGCTTCCCTCCCGTCTTGGCAAGTACGAGATCCTGATGCCACTCGCCGCCGGCGGGATGGCGAGGATCTATATCGGCCGAACCACGGGGATCGGGAGCTTCGAGCGGCACGTCGTGCTGAAGTTGATCCTCCCGGAGCGCGCGGCCGACATCACCGCGATCCAGATGTTCCTCGACGAGGCCCGCCTGGCCGCGTCGCTCAATCACCAGAACGTCGCGCAGGTGTTCGAGGTCGGCGAGGACGCCGGCATCCACTACCTGGCGATGGAGTACGTCCACGGCCAGGATCTCCGCGCGTTGCTCGCCAAGGCCGGCGGGCAGGGCACGCGGGTGCCGCTCGAGCTCGCGCTCACCGTGGTCGCCGGCGGCGCGGCCGCGCTCGACCACGCCCACGAGCGCCGTGGTCCCGACGGCGTGCCCCTCGGGATCGTCCACCGCGACGTGTCGCCATCGAACATCATGGTCGGCTACGACGGCGCGGTGAAGCTCCTCGACTTCGGCATCGCGAAGGCGACGATGCGATCGGTCGAGACGCAGTCCGGCATCATCAAGGGCAAGTTCGCGTACATGGCCCCGGAGCAGTGCCGTGGGCGTGACGTCGACAAGCGGAGCGACGTGTTCTCGCTCGGCATCATCCTCTACGAGATCACGACGCAGCATCGCTGCTTCCGCGCCGACTCCGACTTCGACACCATGCACCGCATCGTCACCGGCGATGTCGTGCGTCCGACGCGGCTGGTGCCGAACTATCCGGTCGCGCTCGAGGCGATCGTGCTCAAGGCGCTCGCGGTCGATCCGACCCAGCGCTACCAGAGCGCGGCCCTGCTGCTCGAGGCGATCGAGACCTTCGCCATGCAGTCGCGGATGTCGCTGTCGACGATGGCGCTCGGGCGCTTCATGCGCGAGATGTTCGGCGAGCATCAGGAGCCGTGGCTCCAGCAGCCGCCCGGCAAGCAGGTCGCGCCGATCCAGCCGCGCGAGTCGACGATCTCGAACACGAACTCGAACGAGGAGCTCCAGCAGCGCGCGCAGCTGCCGCGACCGGACGCCACGGATTCGTGGGCGCCGAACACGATCCTCGAGCCTGGAGCCCGAGGGGACATCGTCGACGAGCCGGCACCCGAGTGGAACCCACGCGCGTATCCGACGATGCAGCCAGCCTACACGGCGGCCGAGCCCGTGGGGCCCAAGATGCTCGCCGCGACGACGCTGGTGATGGGGGCCTCCGCGCAGGCCGCCGCGCAGGCCGCCGCGCAGGCCACCGCGCAGGCCACCGCGCAGGCCACCCCAACATCCGCTCCACCGACCACGATCCCGCAGTCGCCGAGCGCGCCGCACCCGACGTTCGTCCCGGAGCAGGCGCCCGGCGCTCCGACTTCCGAGCCCTCCCAGCCGTCCTTCCAGACGGGCCCCTTGGCTCCACCCGCCTACGCGCCGCCGCCACCGCCGCAGGCGTTCCACCACGCGCCCGCTTCGAGCACCGGACCCTCGATCCAGGGTGCGCTGGCGTATCCGCGTTACGAGAAGGGGACGTCGGAGAGCGTCGACGACGCCTTTCGGCTCCGCACCAGCCGCCGGTCGCTCTACATCGGGCTCGGCGTCGCCGCCCTCGCGATCGTGATCATCGTCGCGATCGCGTTCGGCGGCCGCGGCGTCGACACCCCCGTGGCCTCGACGATCCCGAGCACCGATGCCACGGTCGAGGCCGCGGCGATGGTGATGACGACGACCGGCAGCGCGCAGCCGGAGGCGCTCCCGGCGGATGCCGCGATGCCCGCGAAGGTCGCCGACGCGACGCCGGAGCTCGCCAACGTCGTTGTCGTCGATGCGACGCCGGCGATCGCCACGGTCGAGGATGCCGCGGAGCCCGTCGTGGTCGTGGTCGATGCACCGCCGGTGCCGATCGCCCCGATCGGCGACGTGATGGTCCTGCTCAGCATCACGTCGGAGCCCGCCGGCGCCGACGTGAGGGTGGACGGGACGTTCATCGGGGTCACGCCGACGCACGTGAAGCGCAAGCGGATCAACTCGAGCGCGCAGCTCGTGGTTCGCCACAAGGGCTTCCAGGACAGCGTCCTGAGCATCGACCTCGGTGGCGACGTCACCAAAACCCTCACGCTCAAGAAGGACGACAAGCCGAGCGACCCCAAGCCGCGATCGGGCGGTGGGAGCGGCAGCGGAAAGGCCCCGCCGACGAAGAAGTGTCAGGATCCGAAGTCGGTCGACCCGTTCGATCCGCGCCCGATCTGCAAGTGAGCGCGGTCTAGAGGTGCATCTCGGGCACGTCCAGCGCCGCCTGGAGCGGCGCTGCGGTCGCCGCGACGAGCTCGGCGACGGACACGCCCGGCGCACGCTCCCGTAGCACGAGCCCGGTCGGCGTCACGTCGATCACCGCGAGGTCGGTGACGATCGTGTGCACGCACTTGAGGCCGGTGAGCGGCAGCGTGCACTCCGGGAGGATCTTCGACGCGCCCTCCTTGGTCGTGTGCTCCATCATGACGATCACGCGCCGGCTCCCCGCGACGAGATCCATCGCGCCGCCCATGCCCTTGATCATCTTGCCGGGGATCATCCAGTTCGCGAGGTCGCCGGCCGCGGAGACCTCCATCGCGCCGAGCACGGAGACGTCGACCTTGCCGCCCCGGATCATCGCGAAGCTCTGCGCCGAGTCGAAGAACGCCGAGCCGGCGATCGTCGTGACGGTCTGCTTGCCGGCGTTGATGAGGTCTGGATCCTCGTCGCCCTCGAAGGGGAACGGGCCGATGCCGAGGAGGCCGTTCTCGCTCTGCAGCACGACGTCGATCCCCGCGGGGATGAAGTTGGCGACGAGCGTCGGCATGCCGATGCCGAGGTTCACGTAGTAGCCGTCGCGTAGCTCCTGGGCGACGCGACGAGCCATCTGATCGCGATCGAGGCGCTTCACGACTGACCTCCGGTGCGGGGACGAGTGGTGCGTTGTTCGATCGGCTTCTCGTAGTCGGTGCCGACGAAGATGCGGTGGACGTAGATCGACGGCAGGTGCACGTGATCGGGATCGAGCGCGCCGACCTCGACGAGCTCCTCGACTTCGACGATGGTGACCTTGCCCGCAGACGCGCACAGCGGGTTGAAGTTGCGCGAGGTCTTGCGGAACACGAGGTTGCCCCAGCGATCGCCCTTCCACGCCTTGACGATCGCGAAGTCGCCGCGGATCGCGTGCTCGAGCACGCAGTGCTTGCCGCCGATCAGGCGGGTCTCCTTGCCGTCGGCGACCTTGGTGCCGAACCCGGTCGGCGTGTAGAAGCCCTCGATGCCGGCCCCGCCGGCACGGAGGCGCTCGGCGAGGGTGCCCTGCGGACACAGCTCCACCTCGAGCTGGCCGGACAGGAACAGCTTCTCGAACACCTTGTTCTCGCCGACGTACGAGCTGACCATCTTCTTGACCTGGCCGTTGGCCAGGAGCACGCCGAGGCCCTTGTCGGTGGTGCCGCAGTTGTTCGAGACGATCGTGAGCTGCTTGGTGTCGCGGCGGGCGAGCTCGCGAATGCAGTTCTCGGGATTGCCCGAGAGCCCGAATCCACCGGCGAGGATCGTCGCGCCATCGAACACGTCGTGGAGCGCGGCCCGCGCATCCGGGAAGACCTTGTTCATCGGGGTATGCTTACCGCGACCGCGATGTCGATCATCACGCTGATCACGGATTTCGGCACGCGCGACGGCTTCGTCGGCGCGATGAAGGGCGTGATCGCCCGCAGCACCCACACCCCGGTGATCGACATCACCCACGATGTGCCCCGCCACGACGTGGCCCACGCCGCGTGGATCGTGGCGACGGCCTGTCGCGAGTTTCCCAAGGGCACGATCCACGTGGTCGTCGTCGATCCGGGCGTCGGTGGCGAGCGCACGGGCGTGGTCGTCCGGGCCCACGATCACTACTTCATCGGGCCCGACAACGGCGTGTTCGCGTACGTCACCGAAGGCCACCACGAGGCGTGGGCGATCCGGTTCCCGCGCTTCATGGCGCCGCGCGTGAGCCCCACGTTCCACGGGCGCGACGTGTTCGCGATCGCGGCGCGGCGGCTCGCCACGGGGGACGAGCCGAACCTCGCGGGCCCGCGCGTGGGGCTCGTCGGGATGTTGCCGTGGGGCGTCCGCCAGGCAGGGGAGGGGCGGGTGGTCCACATCGACCACTTCGGCAACCTGGTCTCCGATCTGCCGGCCGGCGAGGCCGGGACCGCGGTCACGGTCGGTGGCCAGACGCTGGCGATCGCCTCGACGTACGAGGACGTCGACGTCGGGGCGCTCGTGACCTACGTCGGCTCCGCCGGCACGATCGAGATCGCGGTGCGCGAGGGGCGCGCCGATCACCTGCTGGGTGTCGCGCGCGGTGCGCTCGTCATGCCCGCGCGCGAGCCCTCCACCTTAGGACCATATCGATGATCGTAGTCAGACTCGACGAGCTCGCGGCAGGTGGAGATGCGGTCGGTCGCGACGAGGGTGGCCGCGTCACCTTCGTGCCGCGCGGCGCCCCCGGTGACCTCGCGTCGCTCGCGCTCACCAAGCAGACCAAGACGTTCGCGCGCGGCGACCTCGTCGAGATCATCGAGCCGAGCCCGTCGCGGGTCACCCCGCCGTGCGCCTCGTTCGTCGCCGGTTGCGGCGGCTGTCAGTGGCAACACATCGCGCGCGGCGCGCAGCACGCCGCGAAGCAGACGATCGTCGAGAAGGCGCTGCGCAAGGTGGGCGTAGAGGTGGTGCTTGAGCCTTCGGATGCGGCCTGCTGGGCCG
>JAPLLF010000715.1 GCA_026387715.1 Pseudomonadota bacterium | reverse complement strand
GATGTCGTCCCCGGTCTCCTCGCTCTATCACATCTTCAAACGTGGGGACGCGAGCGCCGCGAAGATGCGGCCGATCATCGTCGCGATGGTCGCGATCGCGATCGTCATCACGTTCGCCGCCGTCGTCCGCGTGACCCGCCAGCACGAGGTGCTGCGGCTCGGCGCGGAGCTGTCGCGCGCGAGCGAGAAGATGCGCGCGCTGCGCGAGCAGAACCGCGAGCTGTCGCTCGCGCGGGCGACGCTGACCGCGCCCGATCGGATCCGCCGGCTTGGGACCCAGCTCGGCATGACCACCGTCGCGCCCGATCGCATCCGGGTCGTCGTGCCGGGCCCGACCCCGACCCCGAACCCGAAGGTGACGGCGCTGTGAGGGAACAGATGAGCGGCGTGAAGCTCCGCACGATGAAGGGCCCCAAGCTCGCCACGCCGGGCATCTCGCGGGCCGGCCGCCTGCGCGCGTACCTCGCGGGCACGATCGTCACCCTCGGGATCCTCGGCGTCGCGTCGCGCGCGTACTCGCTGCAGATCGACGAGGGCGCGAAGTTCGCCGAGCAGGCCGCCAAGCAGCACGCGCTGACCGTCGTCATCCCCGGCCCGCGCGGCGAGATCGTCGACGCCCACGGCCAGCCGCTCGCGGTCAGCGCCGACACCGACTCGATCTGGGCCAACCCGCGCGACATCCACGACGTCACCGAGACGTCCGCCAGGCTCGCCGCGATCCTGAACACGCTCGGCGCCGCGCGCCGGTTCGGGTGGATCGAGCGGCACGTCACGCCGGAGAGCGCCCGGGCGGTCAAGGCCGCCAAGCTCGCGGGCGTCGAGGTCGCGCGCGAGCCGCGCCGCTGGTATCCGAGCCGCACGATCGCGGGCCCCGTCGTCGGCCGCGCGGACATCGACGGCCTCGGGCTCGACGGCATCGAGCTCGCGATGAACGACCTGCTGACCGGCAAGCGCAACGCCGCCCACGCGCTGCGCGACGCGCGCGGACGACGGATGTTCGCCGACGGGGTCGCGCCCCCCGACGCCGGCGCGACCGTGCAGCTCACGCTCGATCGCAGCATCCAGGCGATCTCCGACCAGGCGCTCGCCGACGCGGTGACCGTGCACCAGGCGAAGAACGGCGTCGTCGTGGTGCTCGACGTCGCGACCGGCAAGGTGCTCGCGCTGTCGGCGTACCCGACCTCGGATCCCAACGGCGACGGCGCGCCCGCGCGCAACCGCCCGATCACCGACGCCTACGAGGCCGGCTCGGTGATGAAGGTGTTC
Source organism: Pseudomonadota bacterium (assembly GCA_026387715.1). Classification (GTDB taxonomy): domain Bacteria; phylum Myxococcota_A; class Polyangia; order Haliangiales; family Haliangiaceae; genus JABFXX01. The sequence goes on along the minus strand of JAPLLF010000715.1, from coordinate 2,223 downwards.
ACGGTCGCGTCGGCGCTCGACGAGGGCCTCATCACGCCCGACACCGGGTTCGACCTGAGCCCGATCGCGGTCGCGCCGAAGGTCCGCGACGTGCACTTCGACCCGTACCTGACGACCACCGAGATCATCAAGCGGTCGTCGAACATCGGCGCCGCCAAGATCGCGCTGCGGCTCGGACGCGACAAGCTCCACGACCGGCTCGCGCGGTTCGGCTTCGGGATCAAGACCGGCATCGAGCTGCCCGGCGAGGTCGGCGGGCGCGTGCGCCCCGGCAACACGTGGCGCGACATCGAGCTCGCGACGATCGCGTTCGGCTACGGCATCACGGTCACGCCGCTGCAGATCGCGGCGGGCCTCGCCGCGCTCGGCAACGGGGGCCTCTACCACGCGCCGCGGATCGTCGAGCAGGCCGTCGATCCCGACGGCACCGTGCTCTACGCGTCGCCGCCCGAGGAGCGCCGCGTGGTGTCGGCGAAGACGGCCGGCCAGATGATGACGATCCTCGAGTCGGTGTTCGACAAGGATCCGACCGGCAAGAAGTCGGGCACCGCGGCCGGCATCGTCGTGCCCGGGTTCCAGTGCGCCGGCAAGACCGGCACCGCGCACAAGTGGGACGCCGAGGCCCGCAAGTACGCCGACCATCGCTACCTGTCGTCGTTCGCGGGGCTCGCGCCGGCCAAGCATCCGCGGCTCGCGATCGTGGTGCTGATCGACGAGCCGAGCGGCGGCGACTACTTCGGCGGCAAGGTCGCCGGGCCGGTGTTCGCGACGGTGGCGAGCGAGACGCTGCGCTACCTCGGCGTGCCCGGCACGGCGATGCCCCCGCCGATGGTCATCGGTGACGACGGCATCGCGCGCCCGGCGCCGACCCCACGCTCGACCGCGGCGGAGATCGCGACGGCGCTGGCCAGCTCGACGTTGTCGCCGGCGGCGTGGGCCGAGGTCCCGGCCCCGGTCGCGGTGGTGCTCGCCCCGGGCCAGCGCGCGGTCCCGGCGTTCGTCGACCTCGGCTACGCGCGGGCGCTGGAGCTGGCGCGCGCGTCGAACCTGGCGATCGACGTCGAGGGCAGCGGTCGGGTGATCTCGCAGGACCCCCCGCCGGGCCCGGCGCCGATCGGCACCCGCGTGAAGTTGCGTTTCTCCGACGGAGACTGAAGCTTGCCACGATCGCTGAAATCGTGGAGGCTCGCGCCCCGTTGACGAAGACGACGATGAGCCTCCGCGACCTGATCACGAACCTCCCCGTCGCGCGCGTCGTCGGTGACGCCGACGGCACCGTCGCCGTCGGACACGTGCGCGCGGACTCGCGCGAGGTCCAGCCGGGGGACGTGTTCGTCGCGGTCCGCGGGCTCCGCGCGGACGGCCACGCGTTCGTCGCCACCGCGATCGCGCGGGGCGCCGCGGCGATCGTCGTCGAGAGCGAGCTGCCGGACGTCGGGGTGCCCCAGGTCGTCCTCGCGGCGCCGTGCACCGGCGCGGTCGCGCTCGGGATCCTCGTCGGGAGATCCCTGGGCGATCCCGGCCAGGCGATGACGCTCGTCGGCATCACCGGCACCAACGGCAAGACCACGACGACGTACCTCGTCGAGAGCATGCTGCTCGCCGCGGGCCACCGCCCCGGCGTGATCGGCACCGTGTCGTATCGCTACGCCGGTCGGACCGAGGACGCGCCCTACACGACGCCGACGCCGCACGTGTTGCACGAGACGCTCTTGCGGATGCGCGCGGCCGGCTGCACGCACGTCGTGATGGAGGTGTCGTCCGCGGCGCTGTCGATGGAGCGGCTCGGGGGCGTCGCGTTCGCGGTCGCCGCGTTCTCCAACCTCACGCAGGATCACCTCGACGTCCACGGCTCGATGGAGGCGTACGCGGCGGCGAAGCGCCAGCTGTTCGCCGCGCACCTCGCGGCGACCGGGACCGCCGTCGTCAACGTCGACGATCCCGCGGGCCTGTGGATGGGGGCCGCGGCCCCTGGGCGCGTGCTGCGCGTGACCACCACGGCTCCCGACGTGGGCCCCGCGGAGATCGCGGAGATCTCCTGCGCCCGCTACGACTCGACGATCCGCGGGATCACGGCGCGCGTCGTGACGCCGCGGGGCCCGCTCGACGTCGAGGCGCCGCCGCTGGTCGGCCAGTACAACGTCGCCAACATCGCGCTCGCGATCGGCATCGGCGAGGCGCTCGGCCTGCCGCACGACGCGATCGCGCGCGGCATCGCGACGC
>JAPLLF010000120.1 GCA_026387715.1 Pseudomonadota bacterium | reverse complement strand
GAGGTCTTGCCGACGCCGGGGGGACCCGCGAGGCAGAGGATCGGGCCCTTCTTGTCGTTCTTCAACTTGCGAACGGCCATGTACTCGACGATGCGCTTCTTCACCTTGTCGAGGTCGTAGTGATCCTCGTCGAGGCAGCGCCGGACTTCCTGCAGCTCGATGTGATCGTCGGTCGAGATCGACCACGGCAGCTCGATGAGCCACTCGAGGTAGGTGCGCGTGACGGTGTACTCCGCCGACGACGGCTGCATGCCCTTGAGGCGGTCGAGCTGCTTCTTGGCAACCTTCTCCGCGTCCTCCGGCATCTTGGCCTTGGTGATCTTCTCGCCGAACTCGTCGAGGTCACCGCCGCCGTCGTCGAGCTCGCCGAGCTCTTCCTTGATCGCCTTGAGCTGCTGGCGCAGCACGTACTCGCGCTGGTTCCGGCCCATCTCCTCCTGCACCTGGGTGTTGATGCGCTCGCGCACCTTGAGCACCTCGAGCTGGCGGGACAGGAACTGGAGCACCTTGCGCGTGCGCGTCTTGAGATCGAACGTCTCGAGGACGTCCTGCTTCTCGCCGACCTCGAGCTCGAGGTGGCTCGTGATCAGGTCCGCGAGGTGACCGGCCTCGGTGACGCTGTCGACGAGCGCGCCGGCTTCCTTCGGAAGCTCGGGCATGAGCTTGACGACGCGCTTGGCGATGTCCTTGAGGTTCATCACCAGCGCGTCGAGCTCGACGTCCGTGGCGGCCGGATCGGGGACCGAGCGGACCTTCGCGGCGAGGAACGGCTCGGCGCCGTCGAACGCGCTGACCTCGAAGCGGCTGACGCCCTGGAGGATGACGCTGAAGTTATCCTTGGCGAGCTTGATGACCTTGAGGATGCGCGCGGCGCAGCCGACCATGTAGAGGTCACCGCTGCCCGGGTCCTCGGTGCGAGCATCCTTCTGCGTCAGGATGCCGATGACCGGCCGCTCCTTCGCGATCGCATCCTCGACGAGGCGAACCGATTTGCGGCGCCCGACGTCGATCGGGATGATCGCACCCGGGAACAGCACGGAGTTCCGCAGGGGGAGGATCGGGAGCGTGTCCGGAATCTCCACCGGTGCTTCCCCTCCGGTTTTGGACTTGGTCATATTTGGAACCTAGCGACCTGCGCGTGTGAGCGTCAAGGCAACCTGCCCGTAATGACAGGGACTTTGTTCGTCGAAGACAGCAGATCTGATCCGGGTGCCGGCATGACCGCATCGCGCACGTGACGTGGAACGCCCGCGACGTCGCGGACGACGTGGAGCGCCTCGAGCCCCTTGAGCACGTAGTACGTGAGGTCGACCTCCCACCAGAAGAAGCCCTGGCGCGCCGACCGCTGGTAGTGGTGATGGTTGTTGTGCCAGCCCTCACCGAACGTCAGGAGGGCCAGCACGCCGTTGTTGCGCGAGTCGTCGCTGGTGTCGTAGCGCCGGCGGCCGAGCACGTGCGCCAGCGAGTTGATGCAGAACGTCGCGTGCCAGGTCACGACGATCGACATCATGAAGCCCCACACGAAGCCGATCGGCCCGCCGACGAGCATCGTGAGCGCGCCGTAGCCGACGACGAAGGCCATGTCGTGACGGTTGAGGAACACGAGCTCGGGGTACTTGGCGAAGTCCTTGATCTTCGCGTAGTCGGTCGCGCGATGACGCGACGACAGGATCCAGCCCACGTGCGACCAGTAGAAGCCTCGCTGGCGCGGCGAGTGAAGATCGTTCGGCGTGTCGCTCTCCTTGTGGTGGCGGCGGTGGTGCGCCGCCCACCACAGGGGCCCCTGCTGCGCGGTCGACATCGCGAGGAACGCGAGCACGAACTGGAACACGCGCCCGGTCTTGAACGTGCGGTGCGAGAAGTAGCGATGGAGCCCGCCGGTGATCGCGAACATGCGCACGGCATACGAGCCCGCGAACCACGCGAAGGCTGCCCAGCTCCAGCCGACCATGATGGCGCCTCCGATGGCGACGGCATGCAGCGCGAAGAACGGGGCGTTTTCACGCCACCGCGGCCGATCCGCGTTCGGGCCGGTGTAGTCGAGGTCCATGGGCGGCAGGGTGCCCCCTTTCGCCGCGATGCCCGGTCAGCATTTCGGCACGAACCGCCGCCGCTGTGACGCGATCATGGCCCACGGGTGCTGCCCCCACGGTTCGTGATTGACAGCTGCCCCAAGGTGGCCTTACCAATTGGTAAGACCACATGGCGATTCCCCGGGTAGACGAACCAGCGCCGGCGACCGCGATCGACACGATCTTCGAGAAGCTCCTCGCGGACATCGTCGGGGGTGGCTATCCGGCGGGTGCCCGCCTGCCAGCCGAGCGCGAGCTCTCGCGCCAGCTCGGGGCATCGCGGCCGACGCTGCGCGAGGCGTTGCGTCGGCTCGGCGAATGGAACCTGGTCGAGCCGCGACGCGGCTCCGGGATCGTCGTGCGCCCCTACCGCGACTGGTCGATCGAGGTCATGGCCGCCTACCTGCGCTACGGCAAGCCCGAGCCCGGGCAGCCGTCGGTCACCCGGATCCTCGTCGACATGCTGGCCGTGCGGCGCGCCGTCGTGCTCGAGATCATCCAGCTGACGGCCACCCGGATCCCGGTCGGTGGGACCAGCGGGGCCCGCGCCGCCATGGCCCGCGCGTGGTCGATCCGCGACCAGGTCGGCTACGCGCGCGCGGACTTCGAGGTCATGCGGCAGATCGCCGAGGCTGCGCAGTTCACGCCGGGCCTGTGGCTGCTCAACCGGATCGCCGAGCTGTGGGCCGATGCCGCCTCGGCGATGCGCTTCGTCGTGCGCGCCCCCGACGACTACGTCGGGGTCCACACCAGGTTCTTCGAGCTGGTCGAGCAGGGGGACGCCGAGCGTGCGAGCGCGCACATGGCGGCGTATCTCGATCGCCACGACGCCCAGGTTGCCAAGCTCCTGGGAGATCCGAAATGAGGGGGATGAAGGAAATGACGTACCAGCACTCCGAATCGACTCGCATCGTCCTGCGCTCGCTCGTACGCGTGATCTGTCCTCCCGAGGCCGCGCCGATCGCGGACGACATCGTCGCGCACATGGCGCTCACGATCGGCGCGTCGCCGGCGGTGCTCCAGAAGCTCATCGGCACCGGCCTCACCACCTACGACCTCGGCGCGCTCCCCCGCTACGGCAAGCGCGCCCGGTCGCTCTCCGACGCGCAGGCCGAGGCATACTACGTGTCCTGGGAGCACGGGCTCACCCCGCTCCACGTCCAGTTCGCGCGCGCGATCAACCAGCTGATGAGCCTGTCCTGCTACGAGCAGCCCCTCATGATGGAGGCGGTCGGCTTCCGTCCGGGGCCATGGATCGACGAGGTGCGCGCGAAGCGCCTCCGCGTGTTCGCCGCCGACGTCGCGCGGCAAGAGGCGCAGGTGCTCGCCCCCGATCCGCTGCGCCCGTCCAAGCCGGAGGCGCGCTGATGGTGGCCGCGCGGCAGGCGCTGCACGAGGGCACCCGCCCGTCCGGCGTGATCACGCGCCACGACATCCACGGCGATCTCGTCGTCGACGCCGACGTCCTCGTGATCGGCTCCGGGGCTGGCGGCGCGACGGTCGCCGCCGAGCTCGCCGAGGCCGGCTACGACGTGGTCGTCCTCGAGGAGGGCAGCTACTACCAGACCCGTGACTTCACGGCGGACACCTCCGGGATGGTGCGACAGCTCTATCGCGATGGCGGCGCCACGATGGCGCTCGGCAATCCGCCGATCCTCTACCAGGAGGGGCGCGCCGTCGGTGGTTCGACGGTGATCAACGGCGGCATGTCGTGGCGCACGCCCGACAAGATCCTCGCGCGCTGGGAGAAGGAGGCCGGGCTCCACGGCATCGCCAAGGATCTCGAGGCGCACTTCGCGCGCGTCGAGCGCCGGATCAACGTCGCGCCGATGGACGCCGAGGCGATCGGCACCGACAACCACCTGCTCAAGCAGGGCGCCGACGCGCTCGGGTGGAACATCATCGGCAACCTGCGCAACCAGAACCACTGCGTCGGCTCGAACCGCTGCGCGTTCGGTTGCCCGACGGGCGCGAAGCAGTCGTCGCTCGTCAGCTACATCCCACGCGCGCTCCACTACGGCGCCCGGATCTTCGCGGACGTCAAGGTCAAGCGGATCATGCGCCACGGCAAGCGCGCGACCGGCGCGATCGGGACGGTCAACGGCACGCCCCATCACGTCACGGTGCGCGCGAAGCTCGTGTGCCTGTCGGCGGGCGCGATCCACACCCCCGCCCTGCTCGCGCGCTCCGGGTTCCGGACGCCGAGCGGCCAGCTCGGCCACAACCTGTCGATGCACCCGAACGTGAAGGTGGTCGCGATCTTCGACCAGCCGGTCACCAACTGGAAGGGCGCGCACCAGGCGTTCCAGGTCCGCGAGTTCCAGGACCAAGGCCTCGTGTTCGCGGCGATCGGCATGCCGCCGTCGGTGCTCGCGATGAGCTTCCCGCATCGCGGGCGCCAGCTCGGCGAGCTGATGTCGCGCTACGACAACATGATGCTCGCCGGCATGCTCTGCGAGGACACCCGCACCGGCCGCGTGCGGAGCGTCAACGGCAAGCCGCAGGCGTTCTACCAGCTCGCCGACGAGGATGCCGCGAACCTCAAGCGCGGCGTGTCGCTGCTGTCGGAGCTGCTGTTCGCCGCGGGCGCCAAGCAGATCCTGCTGCCGTTCCACGGCGCGAAGGACCTGCACTCCGCCGACGACGCGCGCGCGCTCCTCAAGGCCAACACCCCCACGCGCGGCTGGGAGGTCGTCACCGTCCACATGATGGGCACCGCGCGCATGGGAGCCGACCGCAGCGCCGCGGTGACCGACGCGCACGGCATGGTGCACGACGCCGACCGCCTGATGATCGCCGACGCGTCGCTGTTCCCGACGCCGATCGGCGTGAACCCGATGGAGACGATCATGGCGCTCGCCACGCGCGGCGCCGCGCACGTCATCGACAACGCGAGGAGACTTCTCTCATGAGCACCGCGACCGCCCACGACGCCCCCCGCACCTCCCCGATCGCGACGATCCGGCCACGGTCGCCGTTCCCCTCGCGCGCCGCGCTCGCGCTCGAGCAGGTCACGCGCGCCGAGCTCGAGCGCGTGTTCGTGCGCGGCGCGACGCCGGAGCTCGACCAGCTCGTCGGCTGGGAGTTCCGCGGCATCAACCACCCCGCGTGGGCCAGGCTCGCCGGCATCAAGAAGTTCGTGAAGGGCTTCTTCCGCGGCGAGGACGGCCGGGTCATGGGCTACAACTGCCCGGTCGAGCAGAACGTCCTCGACGGTCGCTGGCACACCAAGCCCGACGACAACGCGCCGAAGCGTTTCGGGTTCTACGAGGTCGCGCCGGTCGACGCCACCGCGCGCGACAACCGCTACCTCCACGCCGTGCTGCTCGACTACGGGCGGGGCGGCAACAAGGTCTACGACCCGTCGTCGGGGCTCCGCGACTACGTCATCCAGGTGGACGCCCAGAACCCGGACCTGTTGCTCGGCAAGGCGTACTACGCGCTCGGCCCCGCGCGCGTGCACTCGAACTTCTTCATCCTCGAGCGCTTTCGCCCCGGACTCACCGACTACGTACGCAGGTAGGCGTCGATCCGAAGCGCTACGGGGTCTGCGCTTCGATCTTCGCGCCGTCGGGCGCCATGATCTCGGCGAGCTGCTCGCGCGTCGTCGGATCGGGCGCGACGCCATCGTCGATCCGCATCCGCGTGACGATCACGCGATCGGGCCGCGCGACGACGTCGATCTGGACGCCGGTCGCGCCGTCCTTGCACGACACCGACAGCAGCGAATGCAGCTCCGGCGCGGGCGTGATGGTGCCGCACGTGCCGGGGAACGTCCCGATCGGGTGGCTGACCTGCGCGCCGCGCTCGTCGGTGGCGGCGAGGAAGACCTGCGTGCTCCGGTCCTGCGGCTGGAGGCCCCACGACAGCGTCATCCGCCTGGCGTTCGGTCCCGGGGTGGTGTCCTCCGGGGTCGTTGGCTTTGCCTTCGATTTGCAAGATGCAAGAACCACCACGATCCCGATGACGAACGCGCGCATGCCAATCACGCGCGTAGGCTACGCGATACTATGTCGGCATGTCACTGGCGCGACTGGTGGTCATCGACGGCCCCGACTCCGGGCGCGAGTTCGAGCTCCCGCTGCGCGGCGGCGGGATCGGGCGCGGCGACGGCAACCTGGTGCAGCTCACCGATCCAGCCGTGTCGCGCCAGCACGGCACGATCGAGCTGCGCGACGGCGCGCTGTGCTGGGTCGACGACGCGCTCGATCGCGCCCACCCGCGCACGTTGATCAACGGCCAACCCGCGCACGCCCACCCGCTCGCCCCCGACGACGAGATCGTGCTCGGCGCGACCCGCCTGCGGTACGTCACGCGCGAGCGCGCGGCGCCACCGCGGGTCACGAGCAACGTGACGATGGAGGTCGGCAGCCGCCAGCTCCTCGCGCTCACCGGCTACGACGACCGGTCCCGCCGGCACCTCGCGCTCGCCATCCTCGGCGCGACCCGGGCGTTCGTCGTCCTCCCCGGCGGCCGCAAGGGCGTCCCGGTCGCCGCGGTGGCGGCCGGCGAGGACACCCAGCTCCAGGTGCTCGCCGAGCTCGCCGACCGCGTGATCGCCGGCAAGCAGATCATCACGGCCGACACCGCGCAGCGCGCGTTGATCGTCGTCCCGATCCACGGCGGCGCTGACGAGGTCGTCGCGGTGCTCTGGATCGACCGGCCCCGCGCGAGCGGCGCGTGGGACAGCAGCGACGCGCTCGCCGCGAGCTGCCTGGCGCACCTCGTCGGCGCCGCGTGGGTCGGCTCCGACACCCGCGATCAGCTCGTCCGCCGCGCCGATGCCCTCGAGGATCAGCTGCTCGGGCCGCTCGCGAACGGCGACTTCATCGGGCGGTCCGCGCCTGCCCAGCGCGTGCGCGACTTCGTCCAGCGCGTCGGGCCGAGCGACACGACCGTGCTGCTCGGCGGCGAGTCGGGCTCCGGCAAGGAGATGGTGTCGCGCGCGATCCATCGCGCCAGCCGACGCGCGAAGGGCCCGTTCGTCGCGGTCAACTGCGCCGCGCTGACGGAGAGCCTGATCGAGAGCGAGCTGTTCGGCCACGAGAAGGGGGCGTTCACCGGCGCGACCGACCGCAAGGCCGGCCGCTTCGAGATGGCCGATCGCGGCACGCTGTTCCTCGACGAGGTCGGCGAGCTGCCCCTCGGGTTGCAGACGAAGTTCCTGCGGGTCCTCGAGGAGAAGCGGTTCGAGCGCGTCGGCGGGCAGAAGGCGATCGAGGTCGACGTGCGGCTCGTGGCCGCGACCAACCGCGACCTGTTCGAGATGGTCAAGCGCGGGACGTTTCGCGAGGACCTCTACTATCGCCTCGCGATCATCCACATCGACGTGCCGCCGCTGCGCGACCGCCAGGACGACGTCCCGCTGCTCGCCGAGTACTTCTTCACGCGGTTTCGCCACCAGGCGACGCGCCGGCTCACCGGCTTTGCCCCCGAGACGCTCGCGGCGATGCAGCGCTATCCCTGGCCCGGCAACGTGCGCGAGCTGCGCAACTGCGTCGAGCGCGCGATCGTGCTCGGCGATCAGCCCGTGATCGTCCCCGAGGATCTCCCGCCGCAGATCCTCCGCACGTTGCCACGCAGCTCGCCGACCCCGCCGCTGGGATCGAACGCGCTGACAGCTCCTCCCTCAGCGCCCCAGGTCGTGATCACGCGAACCGCACCCGTGATCGAAGTCCCCACGCCGAAGCCGCCGGCACGCTCGCTGCGTGACCTCGAGAAGGAGGGCATCCTCGCGGCCCTCGCGGCCACCAGCGGCAACAAGGCGCAAGCCGCAGCCATCCTGGAGATCGACCGCTCCACGCTCTACAAGAAGCTCAAGGACTACGACATCAGCTAGATGGGCTGATTTCAGATACTTACGAGACCGCCAAGGGCTTGTCTCCCACTTGTCTCCCTCGCGTCGATCGGGATGCTGGTCTTGCCGCACATCTTGCCGTTCTTGCGGTGGAACTCGTAGATCTTCGCGGTCTCGCTGGGCACGTGAAACGCGAGGCGCCCGTAGTCCTGTTGCCAGGCTTCGGGTGCGAGGTGCGCGTAGGTCTGCTGGGTGATCTTCACGTTGGCGTGGCCCATGAGCCGGCTCAGCCGGAAGATGTCGCCACCGCCCAGCACCCACCACGACGCGGCCGTGTGCCTCAAGTCGTGCCACCGCAGCCGGGTGTCGAGCCCAGCCCTTCGCAGAGCGGCCTTGTAAGCGCTTGTGACGTTCGGGGGCGCGCGGACCTTGCCATCGGTGCCCGGGAACACCAGCGCGTGCCCAGCGCGTTGTAGGGCGCGCCGCTGGAACACCGGCATCATGCTGTTGACGATCGGCACGTGCCGGATCCGGCCGTTCTTGGGTGGCCCCTTCCGGCCGCGCTGGATCGTCAACAGCCGGTTGTCGAGGTCGACGTCATCCCACTGCAGGTGGAGCAACTCGTCGATCCGGACCGCCGTGCCCACCGACACCGCGATCATGTCGCGCAAGTCGTCGGCGCACGTGAGCAGCAGCCGCTCGAGCTCGGGGCGGGTCTTGATCCAGTTGAACGATCGCAGCGGCACCTGCGCCTGCTCGACCCCGAAGCACGGGTTGACCGTGAGCCACTCCTGACTGACGAAGTACGAGAACGCCGACGACAGGCAGCCCAACGCCGAGTTGATGCTGGTCGGCGCGTACCCTCCACCCTTCCGGTTGCCCTTGGTGGCGAGGTCGTCACGCCAGCGCACGATGTGCTTCTTCGTGAGCGCCGCGATCGGGACGGTGCCCAGCGTCGGGAGGATCTGGTACTTCAGGAACTCGCCGTACGGCTCGAGGGACCGCGAGCCACTGGCCTTGAGCGCAGCGAACCACGCGTCCGTCGCATCCTTGAGCGTGCGCTTGGTGTCGAGTTCGGGCGGCAGCTCGCCGGCCGCGATCTTCCGCTGCGTCACGCGGTGATCCTCGTCGGCCGATTGCGCCTCGCGCTTCGACGCGTAGGACCCCACGTAGACCTTGCGCCCGTCCTTCTGCGCGTAGACCTGATAGCGGGCGCCGTCGGCGCGTTCGACCTTGCGGATCATGGGGCAG
>JAPLLF010000588.1 GCA_026387715.1 Pseudomonadota bacterium | reverse complement strand
CCTCGGCCTCGGCGCGTCGCGCGGCCTCGTCCGCGATGCGGCGGACCTCCAGCTCGCGGAGCTCCTTGAGAGAGAACTGGACCGAGTTGTCGCGCGCCGACTGCTGCATGTTCGAAAGGACACGCGGTCCGACACGCCGTTGCAGCCGAACCCGCCGAAACGAGCGCCGAAACGAAGAAGCCGCCCAGCGGGCGGCGTTGTCTGCGTGAAGAACGGTGAAGAACGAGGTCGGAGCTAGCAGCCCTTGGCGAGGAGGGCGTTGTCGAGGCACTCCTGGCGGATCTTGACGCCCTTGCGGCGATCTGCCGCGAAGGCCGCGGCGCGCGCTGCGGACAGCTTCGCGCCCATCTCGGCCTTCTCCTGGCGGAGCTTCTCGAGCTGGCGCTTCGCGTTGCCGCGATCGGCGTCGCTCTGCGCGGCGACGACGGCATCGAACGCCTTCTGCGTCCGACCGTCGAGCTCGGCCACCTCACGCTGCAGCTTCTCGACGGCGTTCTTCGCGTCGTCGGCGACGCGCTCGGCCTCGACCTGCGCGGCCTTGGCGCGGGCTTCGTTGGCCTGGGCGGTCGACTCGGAGTCCTTCGCCTTGATGATGAAGATGATGACGACGATGGTCGCGATCGCGGCGATCGCGGTCACGGCGAGCATCCACGTCGGGCGCTTCTTGGCGACCTCGGCGCGGCGCAGCTCCATCTCGGCCTGGAGGCGAGACTGCTCGAGCGCAGCCTGGTTGCGCTGACGCTCGGCGGCCTCGGTGGCCTCGACGTGCATGCGGGCTTCGCGCTCGGCCGTCTCGCGGGCGTGCTCGATCCGCAGCTGCTCGTCGCGCTCGGCGCGAACGCGGGCCTCCTCGGCCTCGCGCTTCGAGCGATCGGCTGCCTCGATGGCGGCCGCGCGCTTCTGCTCCGCGGTCTTGACCGCGTCCTCCTCTTCCTGGACGCGGTGCTCCTCGATCTGGCGGAGTTCGCGAAGCGAGAACAGAACGGAGTTTTCACGCTTTTCAGGGGCCGGCATCGGTCTCGATCTGTATCACGTGGGATCCCGTCGAGCAACGGTCGGGTTTTTGCGATACACACCCTCCGCCCATGGGTTTCGTCGACCTCCACAGCCACGTCCTCTACGGACTGGACGACGGGGCGCGCGATCGCGCAGGGGCCCTCGCGATGCTCGATGGGCTCGCCGATCTCGGGATCACCGAGCAGTGCGTGACCCCCCATCAGAAGAACGGCCAGTTCCTCCCCGCGTGGGACGTCGTCACGACGACGCTCGCCGCCCTCGAGACCGTCCGGCAGCCGCATCACCCCGTGCTGCGGCTCGGCGCCGAGAACATGTGGGACGATGTGTTCTTCGGACGGATCGCCGACCACTCGTATCCCCACTACGCGGGGACTCAGGCGTTCCTCGTCGAGATCCCTCCGCCGCTCGTCCCCCCAGGGATCATCGCGCAACTGTTCAAGTTTCGCCGCGCGGGCAAGTTACCCGTCCTCGCCCATCCCGAGCGCTACGAGCCCTTGTGGGACGACGACGGGCTGCTGGTCGAGCTGCGCAAGTACTGCGCGTTCGCGGTCGATCTGGGCGCGATCGCTGGGTTTCACGGCAAGCGCCAGACCAAGGCCGCGCGCGCGATCGTCGAGCGCGGGCTGTGCACCGTGGTCGCCACCGATGCCCACCAGATCGGGGATCTGCAGCAGGCGGCGGCGGGCCTCGCGTGGATCGACAAGAAGCTCGGCCACGCGACGACGGTGCGGCTGTTCGATCACGCGCCCCGCGAGCTCCTCGCGGGTAACCTGCCCGACTGAACAGACCCACTTGAAGCTCGCGATCAATCTCCTGCTGTCGGCGCTGATGCTGTCCCTGTGTCTCTGGCTCGTGTGGCCCGGCGCAGGTGACCGCCACGAGCTCGCGAACGCGTTCGCGCGCCTCGAGTGGAGTTCGTTCGCCCCCTACCTCGCGGCCTACCTCGGCCTCCAGATCGTCGTGCACATCTGTCGCTCGGTGCGCTGGAACAACCTGCTCGCGCCGCTCGGCGTGCGCGTGCCGACGGGCCCGCTCCTGGCGATCAGCTCCGTCGGCTTCATGGCGATCCTGGCGCTGCCGGTGCGCCTCGGCGAGTTCGTCCGCCCGGGCCTCATCCGCAAGCACGGCGTGTCGGCCTCGGGCGCCCTCGGCACCGTGGCGGTCGAGCGCATCGTCGACGGGTTGTTGATCTCGCTGCTCGTGTTCGCCGCGTTCTTCATGAAGCGCGGCCCCGATGCACCCGGCTGGATGATGCCGACGGCGTACGCCGCCCTCGGCGTGTTCTCGGCCGCCCTCGTGTTCCTGGTGTTCGCGCTGTGGCGCGCGGAGCCGACCGTGAAGTTCTGCCTGCGGCTCACCCTGCTCCCGCGCCTCGCCCCCCGGATCTCCCGGGCGATCGAGGCGAAGCTGCTCGAGATGATCCGCGGCCTCAGCGTGCTCAAGGACAAGAAGAACCTCGCCATCTTCATGGTCTGGAGCTTCGTGTACTGGATCGCCAACGGGCTCGGGGTCTGGATCCTCGCGCGCGCGTTCGGGCTCGACCTGTCGATGTGGGCGGGCCTCGCGGTGATGGGGCTCGTCGGCGTGGGCATCTCGCTGCCCAACGCCCCCGGCCTCGTCGGTCAGTTTCAGTGGTTCACCCTGCTCGGCCTGTCCGTCTATCTCGGCCCCGACGTGATGACCAAGGGCACCGAGCTCCACGTGACGTGCCTCGCCTACGCCATCACGCAGCACCTCCTGCAGGTGACCTGGTACGTCGGCATGGGCGCGCTCGGCCTGGCGACGCCGTGGGTGTCGCTCGCCGACCTCCGGGTCGCGCGCAAGGCCGGCGACCCGCTCGAGAACCTCGAGCTGGACCCGCCCCCCGGCGAGCCCAGGCCCCGCGTGTTCCCGAAGGCGACCACCGACGAAAAACTCGCCCCGGACGCGCCGCGGGACGACGATCCACGGGATGGCGCGCCGCCTCCTACTGTCTAGCCTCGCCCTCGGAACCTTCGTCGCGCTCGGCGCGATCGGCTCGGTCGCCGAGGCGCGATCGGAGAAGACGTTCGCGTACCCGCGCGACCAGGCGTGGCCGACCGCGGTGCGGTTCGTCCGCGTCGACGAGCACCT
>JAPLLF010000240.1 GCA_026387715.1 Pseudomonadota bacterium | reverse complement strand
ATCGCCGACCGCCAACCTCGCGCTCAAAGATGTGCACTTCCTACATGTATCCGGACGGAGTGGCCTTGGCGATCGTTCTCCGTCGTAAACGACCATCAACAAGCCAGCCGCAGCCACCACTTTCTGCGAAAGTAGGGCTAGAAGTCGGTCAGCCCGACCTGCAGGTAGAACGCGGTGCTCTTGTTCTCGAAGCCGTAGCCGATGTCGAAGCCGAGCAGCGGCAGCACGATGTTGTTCACGTAGATCCGGATCCCGCCACCAGCGTCGGTGCGAAAGAACCGCGTGCCCTCGCCCGCGGTCGGCAGGTAGGCGCGGCTCGCGCGCGGGCTCGCGAACCCGATCGAGGTCGCGTCGTAGAACCCCAGGCCGCGCAGCGACAGCCAGCGATAGCGCGCGATCGCGAACGAGTACTCGGCGCGCCCGACGTAGCGGCGATCGCCGCGGAACTGATCGAAGTTGTAGCCGCGTAGATCGGTCGTGCCGCCGGCGGACAGCTCGTCGTGGAGCGGCAGGTGGTAGCCGGCGTTCGCGAGGAACCGGAGCTCGAGCTGGTGCTGGTGATAGCGAAACGAGTGGTAGGCGCGGAGCAGGTAGTCCTGGTAGCCGTACGAGTCGAAGCCCGGGATGCTCGACTCGAGGTTGAGCTGCAGGTAGGTCCCCTCGCTGACGCCGCGATCGAACGTGCGGGCGTCGAGCGTCGCGCGCAGCTGCAGCGACACGTCCCAGCCGTCCTTTTCGGGGACCGGCATCGGCGTGTCGTCGGGGCCGCGCGCGTTCTCGTACGTCGTGGACGCGCCGCGCACGCGCGCGTCGGTGTTGAACCACCACGCCCAGTGATAGCCGAGGAGCGCGCCCGCGTTGAGGAACGTCACGCTGCTGATCCGCGCGACCTCCGTCGACGCGGGATCGTCGGCGGGGTTCTTGTACTCGCGGAGCGTGCGGCGCAGCGGGTAGAGATCGAAGCGCGTCGAGAACCGCGTCCCGCGCACGCGCGGCGTGAGCAGCGTGGCGAAGAACATCGTCGTGCTGCTGCCGACCTGGGCGTAGATCAGCATCTTCTTGTTCTCGCCGGCCAGGTTGTTCTCGGCGAAGCCGAGCCCGAACGCCTTGCTGCCGGTGAACACGAACAGCGCGGGGATCGCGATCCACGACTGCTTGTCGTCGAGCGTCGCGACCACGACGACACCCTCGCCGTCGCGGCTGAGCTCGAGCGCGACCGACGACGACTCGAACAGCTCGCTCGACCGCAGCGCCTCCTCGAGCTCGGGGATGTCGAGGATCGTGACGCGGTCGCCCAGCTCGTAGTGCGACAGCTCGCCGAGCGTGCGGTCGGTCAGCTTGGTGTCGCCGGTGGCGCGAAAGCCGACGATCGGCCGCGGCCGCTCGTCGGCGACCATCCGCGGCTGCTGATCGATCCACGGCGTGTCGGCGCGGGCGGGCCGCGACGAGGCCGCGCACAGGAGCAGGGCGCCCAGGACGGCGGCGCGACGCACGCGCGTCAGTCTCGCTTCTTGCCGGGGAGGATGTTCATCAGCTTGCAGATGATGCCGAGCATGATCTCGTCGGCGCCACCGCCGATCGAGAGCAGCCGCGTGTCGCGATACGCCTGCGAGGCCGGGTTGTCCCACGTGAAGCCCATGCCACCCCAGTACTGCAGGCAGGCGTCGGACACCTCGCGGGCGAGCCGACCGGCCTTGAGCTTGGCCATCGACGCGAGCATCGTGACGTCCTTGCCGCCGACGTAGTCCTCGACGGCGCGGTACACGAGCGAGCGCAGCAGCTCGACCTCGGTGCGCAGCTCCGCCATGCGGAAGTGGATCACCTGGTTGTTGATCAGCGGCTGCCCGAACGTCGTGCGCTCCTTGCAGTACGCGATCGTCTGGTCGATCACGGCGTCCATGCCGCGCAGCGTGCCGACCGCGCCGCACAGCCGCTCCTCCTGGAACTGGAGCATCTGCATCATGAAGCCCATGCCCTCCTCGCCGATGCGGTGCCGCTGCGGCACGCGCACGTTCTCGAAGTAGACCGGGCAGGTATCAGACGCGCGCATGCCGAGCTTGTCGATCTTGGGGCCGATCGCCGTCCTTCGTCGCGGTCGTCTTGATCGCCGCGACGTCGGAGCCGCCGGACACCTCGCTGACGGCGATCGAGCACACGACGTCACCGGTGATCGCGGGCGTCAGGAACTCCTGGCACAGCGCCTCGGAGCCCCACCGCGCGAGCGCGGGCGTCGCCATGTCGGTCTGCACGCCGATCGCCATCGGGATCGCGCCGACCTTGCAGGTGCCGAGCTCCTCCGGAACGATCATCTGGTACGAGTAGTCGAGGCCCATCCCGCCGTACTTCTCGGGCTTGTTGACGCCGAGCAGGCCGAGCATGCCGGCCTTCTTGAACACCTCGTGGGCGGGGAACTCGCCGGCCTCTTCCCACGCGCCGACGTACGGGTTTACTTCCTTGTCGACGAACTCACGAACCGTGCGACGGAGCTGATCGTGTTCCTCGGTGAGCTTCACGTGGAAGGCATAACACCACCTAACCCCGCGGTGTTGGTTGTGTTTTCCGATTTCGTTTGTCCGCGGCGCGGACCTCGTGCAACCCTTCGCCCCGTGTTACCCGTCCTCGTGAAGCTGAAGCTCGCATCGGCCATGCTGGCGAACGTCTCCGCCACGCAGGCACCGGTGCCACTCCCGGTCCACGTCACGGTGCTCGCCGCTGGTGCTGCGGCGGAATCGCTCGCGCCGGTGGAGGTCCACCTGTACGACGAGAACATGCGGGTGTCGGCGGACGTCGAGATCGAGCGCGACGGCGCGGTCGACGACGCCACGGCCACCGAGCTCACCCATCTGTTCAAGGATCGCCGCACCAACCGCGAGAAGCCGATCGCGAAGCAGACGCTCGCGATGCTCGCGGACCTCGGCGATCGCTACCGCGGCAAGACCATCGAGTTCGTGTCGGCGTACCGCACCGGCAACCAGGAGAGCGCGGGGTCGCCGCATCGCGCGGGGCGCGCGATCGACTTCCGGATCCGCGGAATGGCGCTCGGCGAGATCCGCGACTACCTGTGGCGCAAGTACGCCGACGTCGGCATCGGCTGGTACCCGAGCGAACAGTTCATCCACATGGACACGCGGCCGGTCGAGCACGACATGGCGTGGACGTTCTTCGCCGGCACGAACCACTACCATCCGTACTGGGCCGAGGCCGCGCGTCGGCCGGTCGTCGTCGCGCCCGTGCGCACGCACGAGCGTCGCCCCGGATCTTGACCCACGTCGGACGGTTCGCGCCGTCGACGACCGGCGAGGCTCACCCGGGCACGCTGCTGTCGGCGCTGCTCGTGTGGCTCGACGCCCGCGCGGTCGGCGGGCGCGCGCTGCTGCGGCTCGAGGATCTGGATCACACGCGGGTCTCGGACGTGTATCGCGCGCAGCTCGTCGACGCGTGCGCGGCCATCGGCCTCGACTGGGACGCGACGATCGTCCAGAGCGCGCGCGCGGACGCCCACGCCGCCGCGCTCGATCGCCTCGCGGCGCTCGGGCGGCTGTATCCCTGCCGGTGCAGCCGCGCTGATCGGCAGGGCGGTCGGCGCGCGCCGGACGGCGGCTGGGCGTACGCCAACACGTGCCGCGATCGCGCGCTGCCCGCGGGCGGCTGGCGCGCGGTCACCGAGCCGCTGCGCGCGCGGCTCGACGACGATCGGCTCGAGCTCGTCGACGCGTGCGGCGTCGACCTGTCGCAGACGCCGGCCCACGACCTCGGCGATCCGATC
>JAPLLF010000090.1:2725-12230 GCA_026387715.1 Pseudomonadota bacterium | reverse complement strand
CAGAACTCGGTGCCAGAGCGGAACGCGTCCTCGGTGGTCGGGGACTTGCCCAGCGTCATTCGCTGATCAGATCAAACGTCGTCGTCGACGACAACCAAAAAACACCAAACTTCTAGCGGAAGATCGCCTGGTCGGCCGTGATGCCGCGAGACTCGAGGTCCGCGTAGAACCGAGGGACCGCGCCGGTCGCGTGGAACGCGTTGTCGCGCCACTGGAACAGCAGCTGGGTCTCGAAGCCCGCCTCCGTGCAGCCGGTCACCTCCTCGATGGAGGTCACGCGCACCGTGCCGTCGCTCCAGCGCACCACGTTGACCACGATCTCGAAGGCCTGCGCGCACAGCTCGCGGATCGCTTGATCCGAGCTGTACCCGCCGGTGTTCGCCGCGCGCGCGAGGAGCGCGAGCCGGTTGAGCGTGCTCGAGGCGCCCTCCCCCGTCATCGCGACCGTCGCGCCATCGACCGACGCGCACAGCGCGTGGACGAGGGCGAGCGACTCGCGACCGCGCACCTCGCCGACGACGAGGCGATCCGGCGCGAGCCGGAGCGCGGTGTCGAGCAGGTGCGCGAGATCGACCGGCGAGCTCTTGCTGTTGCCCGCACGCGACTCCAGCTGGATCCACGCGTCGCGACCGAGCGAGAGCTCCGCGACCTCCTCGCTCGACACGACGCGCTCGCCCGCGGGAGACGCGAGCGCGATGGCGCCGAGCAGCGTGGTCTTGCCCGACGACGCCGCGCCGGTCACGAGCACGTTGCGGCGCGCCGTCACGCAGGTCGTGAGGAAGTCGGCCATGCCGACGGACATCGCGCTCGACGTGACGAGCTCGGCGAGCGTCGGCATGTGCGCGTGCGGCTTCTTGAGCACGAGGCACGCACCGCGCGCCGCGACCGGCGACACCGCGGCGGTGAGCCGCGTGCCATCGCGCATCCGGAGGTCGACGAGCGGATTGGCCTCGTCGATCTTCGCGCCCGCCTCGGCGACGAGGCGCTTGACGACCCGCTCGAACACGTCGTCCGACGAGAACGCCTTGCCCGAGCCGCGGAGCTGGCCCTCCTTGCCGACGACGACGCGGTCGCGGCGATCGATCAAGATCTCGTCGATCTTCTCGTCGGCGAGGAGATCCTCGAGGGGCCCGAGCGCGAGCGCCTCGTTGAGCGTCTCCTTGATCAGCGTGTCCTGGTCGATGTACTTCGGGAGCTCGCCGCTGGTCTCGAGCGTCTCGACGAGGTCGATCGTCGCGCGCTCGGCCTTCTGCCAGAGCTCCTCCTCGTGCAGCCGATCCATCGGGATCTTGTCGAGATCGAGCTTCACGCGCAGGCGCTCGAGGATGTTCGACTGCAGGTCGAGCATCTTCACGATCTTGGGATCGAGCGCCTCGAGCTGCACGCCACGACGGCTGGGCATCGACACCGCGCGTGCGGCCTTCTTCGCCGCGACGCCGACGAGCTGACGCCCCTTGTTCTTGTCGGGCTGGATCGGGACGACCGCGCCCTGGTGCGCTTGCGCCGGCGAGCCACCGACGGGATAGACCGGCGCGGGGCCGATCGGCGCCACGACCACCGGCGCTGCCGCGGGCAGCGACGAGACCATCTGCGGAGGTGCCTGCGGCGGCGGCATCGGCGTCGGCGGCTCGATGCTCGTCGGCGCGGGCTGCGGCGCCATCGGCGGTAGCGGCGCGATCGGCGGCGGCATCGTGCCACCCGGACGACCCATGCGCGGCTGCGGCGGAGCGATCGGCGGCATCAGATCGCCACCCGGCACAGGCCCCGGGCCAGCCGGACGCGGCCCACCCGGCGGCGGAAGATCAGCACCACGGCCTGGCGGCCGCGGCGGCCCCGGGCGCAAGGTCGACGGGCTCGCTGGAGGCGGTGGGGCGTCGTCGAGATTCATGCCACCCGGCGGCCCACCCATCGGTGGCGGCCCCGTCATCGGCGGCACGTTGGTGTTGGGCGCGTTCCGCATGCCCGGCCCCGGAGGCCCCGGAGGACCGTTCATGCCCAGGCCGGAGTTGCTCGAGCCCATCGGGCGCTCCATCGGCGGCGGACGATCCATGCCCATGCCCATGTTGGGACCGGCTCCCATCGGGATCGAACCTCCGAGCATCGGCTGAGCTTCGGTCTGTCGTGGCGGCCGATTGTCGGCGGGCGGCGGCGTGACGAGCCGTTCGTTGGCGGGAGCGTTGGTCGTCTCCGACGAGCTCTCGCTGTCACCCGCGGCCTCATCGACGCCGATGATGAAGTCACCGACGTAGATCTTGTCGGAGTCCTTCACCACGAGCGGGCTCGTGATCTTCCGGCCGTTCACGTACGTGCCGTTGGTGCTCTTCAGATCGACGATGATGAACTTGCTGTCCTTCAGCACGATGCGCGCGTGGCGCTTCGACACGTTGCCCTTGGGCAACACGATGTCGTTGCCTTGGACGCGTCCGATCGTGACCTCGGCCTTGTTGAACACCATGCGGCGCTGCTCGCCGCCTTTTTCTTGAATGATGATGGTGAACATGGGCTCCTGAAGATCGGGGAGACAGACAGCTCCGGACACCCGGTGCCCGGATCCACTTCCCGAACCGAAACGGTACTAAGCAGTGGCAAACACAGTCAAGTTTGCTGGCGAGCCGATCGCCTGGATCCTAGGTCGATGGCGTCGGTCCTGGAGCGCTCGGCGTGGTGGGAGATCGTGCGCCACTACCCGGTCCAAACAGCGCGATCCGCACATCGTCCCACCACAGGGCCCACACGCCAGCCCCGAGTAACCCCATGATCGCCAACCCGATCAGGGCGTCGTGCCACCGAGGGCGAACCATGAATGCGAGCGTACCACGCAGCGTCTGGAAGGCTGGCATGATGACCTCGATGCGCGCCCTCCTCCTCCCCGCTCTCCTGCTCGGGTTGATCGGCCTCCCGACCCTCCGTCCTTCCACCGCCGAGGCCGCGCCGAAGAAATACAACTTCGAGCTGGTCAGGGTGATCCCCAAACCCGAGGTCGCCGCCGAGCTGGCGAAGGTCGCCGTGCCGCGGATCGAGGGGGTGATCAAGGCGGGCATCACGGCGAGCCCGCGCCTCGTGTCGCTCGGCGACAACCCGCCGGATCCGAAGACGAAGCCCGACGCGTTCAAGGCGCTGCTCGCGAAGAAGGGCATCGCGAGCGCCTACCGCGTGACGGTCGACGTCGCGGACGCGACCGAGGAGCTCCAGCCGATCGACGGCAAGCCGAGCTCGCAGCGGCTCGTCGTCCACCTGTCGATCCACATGCTCGGCGAGAACGTGCCCGCGATGACGATGGGCTTCTCGGGAGATGGCTCGGCGACCATCAAGATCGAGATCGGCAAGAAGGTCCGCGCGCGCGATCGCGAGTACGCATGGGATGAGGTCGCCAAGCTCGCCGTCGACAAGGCGCTCGACGAGTCGCTCAAGCAGCTCGACACGCCGCCCAAGAAGAAGAAGAAGTAGGCGAAGCCTACGAGTCCGGCTTTCGCCGGTGAATGGTGAGCGAAGCGAACAAGTGAGCGGCGAAGCGAGCAACTGGTCAGTGGACGAAGTTGCCGATGCGGTCCCAGCGGATGCCCTTGAGCGATAGGTCCGCGTACGACAGCCAGATGAACAGCGCCTTGCCCTTGATGTTCTCGACGGGCACGGCGCCCCAGTAGCGCGAGTCGTTGGAGTTGGCGCGGTTGTCGCCCATCACGAACACGTGGCCGGGTGGCACGATGTACTTGAGCTGCAGGTCGCAGGGGTTCGCGTTCGAGCCGACCCCGGGCCGCGCGACGAGCTTGCCCATTCCCTGGTTCGGCGCCGGGTGGCCCTCGCCGCTGCGATCCTCGATCGGGTTCGCGCACGACGGCGGCGACGGGTGCCCCAGCTGCGGGAAGTCGCGGCTGTCACCGTTGGTCGTCGCGTGCTCCGCCGCGACCTTGTCGCGGTTCGGGCGATCGGGGGCGTGGTAGGTGTCGTACGAGAAGCCGTCGACGGTCTCGCGGTACTTCGAGCACCCCTTGTGCTCCCACTGCGTCGCGCCTTCTTGCAGATCGTCGTAGGTGCACTGCTCGCCGTTCTGCACCATCAGGTTCTCCACCGGCTTGTCGTCGACGTACACCACGTTGCAGCGCACCTCGACCGATTGGTTCTCGGTCGCGACGACGCGCTTGATGTAGTCCTTCTCCGGCGTGCACGGCTGCATGAACACGATCACCTCGCCGCGGTGCGGGCCACGGAGATCGAACAGCTTGGTGTTCGTCCACGGGATCCGGACCCCGTAGATGAACTTGTTGACGAAGATGTGGTCACCGATCTCGAGCGTCGGATACATCGAGCTCGACGGGATCTTGAACGCCTCGATCACGAACGCGCGGAGCGCGAGCGCGATGAGCACCGCGGCCCCGATCGACTCGACGTAGTCGCGCGTCGTCGACTTCGGCGGGCGCTTGATCAGCTCGTCGCAGAGCGCGTCGAGGATCGGCAGCTGATCGCGCACCGCCGCGAGGTCCTTGCCGCCGAGCGCGCGCTCGACCTTGTCGGTGACGGTCTCGAGATCGCCGGCCTTGCCGCGCAGCCCACGCTTGACGTGGAGCGCCGCCCGCGCCTCGCGCACGAGCCCCCTGGCCTCCTTGCGAACCCGACGATCGAGCGCCGCGGCGCGCACTTAGTCGACCTTCAGGATCGTGAGGAACGCTTCCTGGGGCAGATCGACCGAGCCGACCGACTTCATGCGCTTCTTTCCCTCCTTCTGCTTGTTGAGGAGCTTCTTCTTGCGCGAGATGTCGCCGCCGTAGCACTTCGCGGTGACGTCCTTGCGGATCGCCTTCACGGTCGTGCGCGAGATGACGCGCGAGCCGATGGCGGCCTGGATCGCGACGTCGAACATCTGGCGTGGCACGACGTCCTTCATCTTCGAGCACAGCTCGACGCCGCGGTGGTACGCGGTTTCGCGATGGGAGATGATCGAGAGCGCGTCGACGCGCTCGCCGTTGATCAGCACGTCGAGCCGGATGAGGTCCGCGGCGCGATAGCCAGCCGGCTCGTAGTCGAGAGAGGCGTAACCGCGCGACATCGTCTTGAGCCGATCGTAGAACCCGAACACGATCTCGGCCAGCGGCATCTCGTAGACGACGCGGACGCGCCCACCCGGATCGTAGTGCAGGCCCTGCTGGACGCCGCGGCGCTCCTGGCACAGCTGCATGATCGGGCCGACGTAGTCCTGCGGTAAGTGGACGGTCGCGAGGATGATCGGCTCCTCGATCGTCTCGTACTTGCCCTGATCCGGAATCTTCGCGGGGTTGTCGAGCTCGACGACCTCGCCGTCCTGCATGATCACGCGGTAGCGCACGCTCGGCGCCGTCGTGATGAGGTTCAGGTTGAACTCGCGCTCGAGCCGCTCCTGGATGATCTCCATGTGGAGCAGGCCGAGGAAGCCCGTGCGGAAGCCGAAGCCGAGCGCGAGCGACGTCTCCGGTTCGTAGGTCACCGACGCGTCGTTGAGCACGAGCTTGCCGAGCGCATCCTTGAGGTCGTGATAGTCCTCGTTGTCGACGGGAAACAACCCCGCGAACACCATCGGCTTGACGGTCTTGAAGCCCGGCAACACCGCGGCGCACGGGCGCTCCGCGTCGGTCACCGTGTCGCCGACCCGCGCGTGCGCGATGTCCTTGATGTTGCCGGCGACGATGCCGACCTGACCGGCCTCGAGCACGTCGACCTCGACGAGCAACGGCGAGCGCACCGCGACCATCACGCAGTCGTAGACGACGTCGGTGTTCCAGAACTTGAGCTTGGTGCCCTTGGTGATCCGCCCCGACATCACGCGGACGAGCACGACGACGCCGCGGTACGGGTCGTACCAGCTATCGAAGATCAGCGCGGCGAGCGGCGCCTCGCGATCGGCCTTCGGCGGCGGGATGCGCTTGACGATCGCCTCGAGCATCTCCGGGATGCCGACGCCCGTCTTGGCGGACACGAGGATCGCGTCGGACGCGTCGAGGCCGATCGTGTCCTCGATCTGCGCCTTCACCCAGTCGGGCCGCGCGACCGGGAGATCGATCTTGTTGAGCACCGGGACGATCGTGAGGTTGTTGTCGAGCGCGACGTAGACGTTCGCGAGCGTCTGCGCCTCGACGCCCTGGGCGGCGTCGACCACGAGCAGCGCGCCCTCGCACGCGGCGAGCGAGCGCGACACCTCGTAGTGGAAGTCGACGTGGCCCGGCGTGTCGATCAGGTGGAACTGGTAGACGAGGCCGTCGTTCGCCTTGTAGTGGAGCTGGACCGACTGCGCCTTGATCGTGATGCCGCGCTCGCGCTCGAGCTCCATGTTGTCGAGCATCTGGTTGGACTTCTCGCGATCACTGATCGCGCCGGTCGCCTCCAGGATTCGATCCGCGAGCGTGGTCTTCCCGTGATCGATGTGCGCGATGATCGAAAAGTTGCGGATGCGATCGGCGGGAAACGTCATGAATCGTGGGACTTGTTAGCGCGGGTTGAGCAGGAGATCGACCTGCACGGGCAGCTGATCGCGATACTTGTCGAGGACGAGATCGATGCCCTGGCGGATGTACTCGGCGACCGGCACCTTGCTGCGACCCGCGAGCTCCTTGAGCCGTGCGTCCTGCTCGGGTGTGATGTAGACGGTCGTGGAGATCTTCTTGCGGGGCATGATGGGGCGAACCCAGGGACGCGTGACCCTACGTGGCCATATGCAGCCGGTCAACGGCTTGCGGCGTACGACGAGGGCAGATACGCTCTCGCGGTGATGGGCAAGCTCTCGAGATTCGGCGTTTCCGTGTTCGTGGTCGGCGTGGTCGGGCTGACGGGTTGCAAGGACAAGAAGTCAGCCGAGACGCCGAAGTCGGACGACAAGGGCGACGCGGCGATCGGCAAGGTCGATCCGACGTTGTGCGACACCAACGGGAAGAACGTCGTCACGTTCGACCTCAACCACGACAACAAGCCCGACGTCTGGCGCCTGTACAAGGTGAGCGAAGAAGGCGGCACGCGGGTCGAGTTCATGACCTGCAAGCAGGTCGACATCGATCACGATGGTCGCAAGGACTGGGTCGTCGCCTACAACCAGAAGGGCGACTCGCTCTACGAGAAGGCCGACTTCGACTTCGACGGCAAGTGGGACATGTCGAAGGTGTTCGACACCAAGACCCACACCGTCGCGGAGATCGAGCGCGACACCGACTTCGACGGCAAGTTCGACGTCAAGGAGATCTACGACACCGCCGGCGTGCTGTCGTCGGTCCGCCGCGATCGCAACAACGATCAGCAGCCCGATCTGTGGGAGCAGTACAAGGACGGCATCCTGCTCGCGATCCTCTACGACGACGACTTCGACGGCAAGGTCGATCGCCGCGAGGAGATTCCGGGCGCCCGCCCGAAGGTCGAGATGCCGACGACCCAGGATCCCAGCGCGTCCGGCACGTTCGGCGGCAGCGCGACCCCCCCGAAGAAGTGATCCGGTGAGCACGACGGTCGACAAGCCTTGGGGCCACGAGCTGATCTGGGCGAAGACGGATCGCTACGTCGGCAAGATCCTCCACATCCGTGCCGGCGAGGCGCTGTCGCTCCAGTATCACCGGCAGAAGGACGAGACGATCATGCTGCTCTCGGGGCGCATGCGGTTCGTCTACTTCTTCGAGGGTGAACCGGAGCGCGAGCGCGAGCTCACGCCGCGCGAGCCGGTGCACATCACGCCAGGGATGCGCCACCGGATGATCGCGCTCGAGGACACCGACGTGCTCGAGGTGTCGACGACCGAGCTCGACGACGTCGTCCGTCTCGACGATCGTTACGGCCGCTCGGCTACCTGACTCAACGCTTCCAGAAGCGCTTGCCGAACAGCAGGCGCGCCACGCGCAACGCCGTCTGGAACGTGGTGTTGCGGTACGGGTACCACCACACCTCGCGGGGGATGGCGATCCGGTCGTAGTTGACGTGCCGGGTCTCGCACAGGTCGCGCAGGCCGTGCGCCGAGTGCGTGCGGCCGATGCCGGAGCTCTTCACGCCGCTCCACGGCGTCTCGGGGCACCCGTAGGTGTGGAGCACGTCGTTGATCATCACGGTGCCGGCGGCGATGCGCTCGGCGAGCGCCTTGCCGCGCGCGCGATCGCGCGTGAACACGTATGCGAGCAGCCCGAGGTGCGAGTCGTTCGCGTGGCGGATCGCCTCTTCCTCGTCGGCCACGGACATGATCGGGATCACCGGGCCGAAGATCTCCTTGCGCATGACGTCCATGTCCTGCCGGCAGCTCGTGAGCACCGTGGGCTGGAAGAACAGGCCCGGTCCGGGGCTACGCTTGCCCCCGAGCGCGACCTGCGCGCCGTGGGCGACCGCGGCGTCGACGAGCCTCTCGACGTTGTCCACCTGACGATCCCAGGTCATCGCGCCGACGTCGACCTCGCTCACCGCGGCATCACCCTGGCGCAGCGCCCGCGCATGCGCCACGATCTTGTCGACGAGCTGGTCGTGGATGGACGCGACCGCGTACACCCGTTCGACCGACGCGCACACCTGCCCGGAGTTCGCGAAGCCGCCCCACACGATCGCCTGCGCGGCACGATCGAGATCCGCATCGGCGCATACCACGGCCGGTGCCTTGCCCCCGAGCTCGAGCGTGCACGGGATGAGGCGCTCACCGCACGCGGCGGCGACCTTCCTGCCGGTGGCGACCGAGCCGGTGAACACGCAGTAGTCGATGCCACCATCGATCAGCGCGACCCCGGCGGCCCCGCGGCCGGTGACGACCTGGAACAGGTCCGGAGGGAGCTCCGCGGCGAGGTACAGCTCGCGGGCCTTGAGCGCGATCAGCGGCGTGATCTCCGACGGCTTGAGCACGACGCCGTTGCCCGCGATCAACGACATCACGACCTCGCCGATCGGGATCGAGAACGGGAAGTTCCACGGCGCGATGATGCCGATCACGCCGCGCGGCACGTAGTGCAGGTAGCTCGCACGATGCTTGAGCAAGTGGAGCGGGATCGGCTCCGGTGCGAGCACGGCCGGGGCGTGCTTGCAGAAGTAGCGGGTGAGATCGGCGACCACGACGACCTCGGTGGCGAGCGCCTCGATCGGCGTCTTGCCGGCCTCCCGGACGACGAGCTCGATCACCTCATCGGCGCGTGCCATCAGCACCTCGGCGAAGCGCTCGATTCGTTGGCAGCGCTCGGCGAGCGGGACGGCCGCCCAGGCGCGCTGCGCCTCGCGGGCGCGGGCGATGGCCGCGCGCACCTCCTCGGCGGGCTGATCGGGGACCTCCCCGATCGCCTCGCCGGTGGCGGGGTTCTCGCTGACGATCGTCGACGCGCGGGACAGAGAGGCTGAGTGGACCGAGTGGACTGCGCCCATGCCCGGACTCTACGGCGAAACGCCGCCTGACTCAGTAGGGATGATGGTGGCCAGCGTCGCCGTCGAGGTGCGGGTGCGGGTGCGGATGGTGGTGGTGGCCACCGTCGGCGTGTGGATGCGCGCCGTGCTCGTGCTCGTGGGCTGCGTGCGCCCTGGCGCGCGGCTTGAGCGG
>JAPLLF010000090.1:0-2676 GCA_026387715.1 Pseudomonadota bacterium | reverse complement strand
GCGGCGGCCGATCGACCTTCCGCGTCGGCGGCGGCGGGGTCGCGACGTGTCGCGGCGGCGAACGCGGCGGATCCGAACACGCGACCAGCACCAGCATCGTGGCGAACAGCAGCTTCACGACGTCACGTCTTCACTTCTTCTTCGGCGGGGTCGGCGCCGACGCCATCTTGCGCTTGAGGGCCGCCAGCTCGTCCTCGACGGTCTTGCCCCCCTTGGGGGTCGGCCTGGGGGCACCGACGCCCGGCTTGCCCACGGGTGGCGTGGTGGCGCTCGGCGCCCCGCTCGCCCCGCCCGCACGTCGCTTCATCTCGGCGAGCGCGTCGTCGAGGTTGGACGCGCGGGGCGGCGGGCTCGCGAAGTCGTCGTCCAGCTCGTCCGGCTCGCCGCGTGCCCCGCGCGTCGCCTGGGGGGGCGTGCGCGGCAGGCTGTCGAGCGTGCGGCTCACGGCCTCGAGCTCGCGCAGCTCGCTCTCGAGCGCGGCGAGCTCGCCGAGCAGCGCGTGCATGCGCGCGCGCTCGGCGTCGCCGCGCTTCTCGAGCTGGACCGCCTCGTCGGCCTGCCCCCGCGCGATCGCGGCCTTGGCCTCGGCGGCGAACTTGAAGCCGGCCTCGCGCGCGGCGTTCATCGAGCGCGTGAGCTCGGCGACCCGCTCGCGCACCTCGGCGCGCAGCCGCTCCAGCTCGGCCTTGTCGGGCAACTCCGCGTCGAACGCAGCCTCGGCGCCACCCCCGCCGCCGAGATCCTCGAGGTCCCCCGGCATCGCGGCGGTCGCGGCCACGGCCTGCGCCGCGGCGTTCGCCGCGCGGACGCGATCGCGCGTCGCGGCCTGCGCGGCCATGCGCCGCTCGTCGATCACGCCCCGCTTGTCGGCGGCGACCGCCGCGACGATGTCGGCGATGTTGTCGGCGCCGTCGGCGCTCGGCACGGGGAGCGGCGCCCCGAACGCCGAGTCGAGCGCGCTCGCCAGGAACAGCAGGCCCTTGGCCGCGATCCCGCGCCGGCGATGCTCGATCGCCGCCGCGGCCTTCGCGGACCCGGCGATCGAGTCGTCGACGAGCGCGACCAGCTTCGCGCCGACGAGCATCACGCGCGACACGACCTCGGGCCGGGGCCGCGCGACGATCACGTCGGCGGCGCGCCACAGCAACGCCTGATCCGCGCTCGCGCCGAACAGCTTCGCCTTGAGCCCGAGCGCCGGGACCTGCCGGCGCAGCACGGCGGCCGCCTCGACGTCGCCCGCGGCGTCGAACAGGAACGTGATCGAGCTCGACGCGTCGAGCAGCGACAGCTGGAGCGAGAGCTGCGAGGTCTGCTCGGCCCCGAGGCCCGCGACCTCGACCAGCGCGACCTTGCCGGTGAGCTTGAAGCGCGCGCGCAGCGCGGCGCGATCCTGCGGACCGGCCTCGGCGAACGCCCGCTCACCGATGGCCCCGACCACGAGCACGCGCTCGCCCTCGACGCCGGCGTCCGCGAGCGCGACCGCCGCGAGCTCGTCGATGGCGACGAACCGATCGGCGTCCGTGTTCGCCCACGCGGCCGCAGGATCCAGATCGCCGACGACGGCGATCACCGGCGTCCCCGGGCTCGCGATCTGCGGCACCTGATCGCGCGCGACCGTCAGCGCGATCGCGGCGTGCGGATCGAACACCACCGCGGCATCGGGCGGCGACATCTCGAGCTCCTTGCGGAGCCGGCGCTCGGCGTTCTCGCCGAGCAGCGCCCGCCGGACGCGATCGGCGATCCCGGCGTCGCCACCGCCGGCCCCGCCGACGTCGATCGCGCGGACGCGCATGCCGGCGGCCTCGATCGCGGCGAGCACCGGCACGACCGCGGCGGACGACGCCCCCGAGCTGGTCACCACGAGCACGCGGATCTCGCTCACGCCGCCCCCACGAGGTTCGCCGGTTGGCGCCCGGCCAGCACTTCTCTCACCGCGTGTACACAGAGCTGGGCCATGGCCGTCCTGGTCTTGGTCGTAGCCGATCCGATGTGCGGCGCCAAGACCAACCGCGGACACGTATAGAACCGTTTATCGATCGCGGGCTCGTGCGCGTAGACGTCGATCCCCGCGCCGTGGAGGCGGCCCGCGGTCAGCGCCTCGAACAGGGCCTCCTCGTCGACGCAGCCACCGCGCGCGGTATTCACGAGGATGGCGGTCGGCTTCATCCTCGCGAGCCGCGCCCCATCGACGAGGTGCCGCGTCGCCGGGGTCAGCGGACAGTGCAGGCTCACGACGTCCGCGCGCGCGAATAGATCGTCGAGCTCCACGCGTTCGTACGGGGCGTGGTCCGTGCGACCCGCGAACACGACCTCCATGCCGAACCCCCGCGCGCGCCGCGCCAGCGCCTGCCCGATCCGCCCCATGCCGACGATGCCGAGCGTCGCGCCGACGAGCGAGACGCCGAGCAGCTGGTCCAGCGCCCAGCCGGTCCACGCCTGCGAGCGTACGAGCCGCTCGCCCTCGCCGAGCCGACGGGCGACCGCGAGCGCGAGGAGGAACGCGAACTCGGCGGTCGCCTCGGTCAGCACGTCGGGCGTGTTGGCGACGAGGATGCCGCGGGCCGCGCACGCCCGCAGGTCGATGTTGTCGACCCCGACCGCGCAGTTCGCGACGACGCGGAGCCGCGGCCGCAGCCCGCCGGCGCCAAGCTCGCATTGCGCCGGCGCGCGCTGGCC
>JAPLLF010000336.1 GCA_026387715.1 Pseudomonadota bacterium | reverse complement strand
GTCGAAGCCCGCCTGGCGCACCTCGTCCAGGATCAGCTTTGAGTCGTCGTCGGCGTGGTAGGCCAGCGCGATGGTCTTGTGCACCGGCACGCCGTAGGGCGCGAGCGCGAGCCGCACGCGATCGACCACGCGCCACGGGGTCTCGGGCGCGATCGCGATCACCAGCGCGTCGGCCTTGCTGTGTCCCAGCTCGACGTCCAGCTCGCCGACCTCGCCGATCTCGTGCGGGGCGCCGTCGACGGTCACCAGGATGGTCCGCGTCGGCCCGACGAGGAGGTAGTCGGACGTCGACACGTCGGCGGGGCGACCGGGGATCGTGACCAGCGAGGTCACCCCGGCCTCCGCCGCGGCGCCCGACACGCCGTGGTGTGGCGGTGATGCCTGCTGTTCGCTGGCGACGGCATCGAAGAACGTCGCGAGCGCGGCGAGCCGAGGCGCGCAGCCGGCGGGAGGGGAGGTCTTGGCTTTCGGTTCCTCCTTCGCGCTACACGCCGTCGCCAACCACGCGAGCACCACCCAGGTTTCGACCTTCACGGTCACGAGTCTAGACTGGATCGTCGGGCTTCCACTTCGCTAGGCGGTGATCGAGGCGATGCGCCTGGCGAGCGCCAGCTGTGGCTCGCTCGGCTCCGACGTCTGCATCGCGACGAGCGTCGGCAGATCGCCGTCGACGTGGATCTCGCCTGCGAGGAAGCCTTGCACGCCCGCCACGTTGTCGGCGTCGACGAAGATCTTGCGCGCGAGCGCGGCATCGAGCCGCACGCGGGTGGGCGCACCCGCGCGATGGCCGCGCGAGAAGATGCCGTCGACGACGCTGACCTCGACGTCGCCGAGCGGGGAGCCGGTCACGGTGATGTTGAGCTGCGCCGCCTTCATCGCGGGCGGAATCTGCAGGTCGCCGAACCCGGCGATGAGCGACTCGACTTCGGTGAACCAGGCATCGGACAGGAATGGATGGGCCATGCGTCGACGCTAGGACTGGATCCGGCTCAGAGGGCCGCTCACTGCGACGGGGTGGCGAGGCGCGTTCGTCGCGCCGCGTGAGCCGCTGCCACATCCGGGGTGTATCGACGGCGTGCCTCGTGGAGTGATGATCGATCATGCGCATCGTCCTCGTCGTCCTGCTCTCGCTCGTGACCATCGCGCGCGCCGACGGTGGCTATCTGTCCGAGAGCCTCGGCGGTGGCGACTTCGTCGGCGAGCTCGGCGATCACGGTGCTGGTGCACCGCGCGTGCAACTCGGCGTCGGCTACGTGCGCGGCCCGTGGGCGGTGGAGCTGTCGCTCGCCGCGTTCATGCCCGACTTCGGCTACATCGATTGCTACGGCGACGAGTGCGTCGAGGCGAGTCGACCAAAGGCCGGGCTCGTTCAGGTCGGCCTCGATCTTCGTCGCGCATATCGCGTCGTGTACTCGACGTGGACCAGGCACATCGGCCTCGATCTCTTCGTCCACGGCGGCCCGCGCTGGTTCGTCGGCCAGGATGGCCTCTCGGGCTACGGAGGCCCCGGCATCGGTGGCGCGGCCGGGGCCGAGCTGAACGTCAAGGTGGTCGGCATGTTCGTCGAGCTCGGCCTCGATCTCGTGATGATGCGCGATCGCGGCGATCAGATGACCGGCCGGATCCCGTCGGTGGCCTTCGGCGTGCGGTTCGGCTGGCTGTGATCTGAGTGCATGCGAGATCGCGCTGGCATGTGCCTACGACGAGGCCGCGGCGCGAGCTTCCTTGGCTTCCTTGGTCGCGGGGATCAGCTCGTTGCGCTTCATCAGGATCGGCATCAAGAACTGCGCGACCGCCGCGAACACGTTGTGCTCGGGCTCGAGCATCTTGCCGATGCCCTGCGCGGTGATGAGCGCGACGAACACGAGCATCATGTCGGTGACGGGGCGGACGTTGTGCCTGCGGCCGAGCGCGAACATGTCGCCGATCAGCTCGCCGTACTCGAGCTTGGAGACGTCCTGGCCGCGGAACTTCACGGTGAACAGCGTGACCTCGACGCGCAGCGCCTCCCAGTCGACGCCGTCGAGGTAGTGATGGAAGCGCTGGAGGTGCGCCACGAGATCGTCGGCGGTGCCCATCGCGAGGCACTTCGTCATGTCGATGAACTGGATGAGGACGTCGTCGGCGAGCAGCTTCGCGAGGCCGGCGTCGAAGATCACCAGGCGACCGCTCGGCTCGACGACCATGTTGCCGGGGTGCAGGTCGGCGTGGATGAACCCGTGCTCGAAGCACATCTTGAACATCGCGGTGCGGATCGCGAGCGCGAGCGCCTTGCGCTTGTCGTCGGGGAAGTCGTGCGGGAGCTCGTCGACCTTGGTGCCGCGGACGAACTCCATGACGAGGACGCGCTCGGTCGACAGGTCGTGGAGGATCTCGGGGAACTTCACCTCGGGCATGGCCGCGAAGTTGTCGTGGAACCGCGTGTAGTTCGTCGCCTCGATGCGCAGGTCGGTCTGCTCGTGGATCGCGTCGACGAAGTGCTGGGTGTGGCCGACCGGATCCGAGCCGCGCCACTTCTTGCGGATCGCGATGAGCTTCGCGCCGCCGATCAGGATCGCGGCGTCGCGCTCGACGGCGCGGCGCACACCGGGCCGCAGCACCTTGACCGCGACCTCGCGCCCGTCCTTGAGGTGCGCCCGGTGAACCTGCGCGACCGAGGCGGCGGCGATCGGCGTCTGCTCGAAGTCGGCGAAGATCTCCCCGACCGGCTTGCCGAGATCCTCGCGGATGGTGCGCTCGACGTGCGCATAGCCGAACGCCGGGAGCTTGTCCTGCAGGCCGCGCAGCTGCGCGATCACCTCCGGCGCGAACAGATCGGGCCGCGTCGACATCACCTGGCCGAGCTTGATGAACGTCGCGCCGAGCGTCGTCATCCCCTGGCGCAGCGTCCACCCTCGGAGCGTGCCGATCGCGCGTCGCTTGCGCGCGCCCCACAGGAAGAGGGTGCCGAGCCGTCCGAACATGTAGACGAGCCCGAGCACCAGCACGACGAGGCCGAGCCAGATCAGGTGCAGGGCGTTGCCGAGGAAGCGCATGCGGCGTTCGCACAGTACCTCGTGCAGGTGGTCCACGTCCGCCGGGTGGACGTGGCGTCCGGTGGCCGGCCGGACGGGACACGTGGTCGGCCGTGATCTCACGTAGTTGAGGCTGGCGCGCGGCATGCCTTTGGTCGCGGCATGCTCAAACGAAGCCTTGGCTGGATGACGGTGATCGCGGCGCCGATCGGCGCGTCGCTCGTATTCTGGGTCGCGTTCGCGGCGATGGTCGGATGCTTCGGCTGTATCGACGCACCGCTCGGCGATCCGGAGCCAGTCGCGAAGGTGTTCGCGCACTGGGATCCGCTGGCGTGCGGCGGGCCCCATCGCGTCGTGATCGATCTCGAGGACGACGGCGGCGCGCCGCTGGCGTCCTCGGCGCCGTGCAGTCGTGGCGGCGTCACCCTCGACGTCTCGCACTGGGGCAACTACCGGGGCAGGGTCTACGCGTGGCTGCTCGACGAGCCGCCGCGTTCGGTGACGCCGGTGACGCTCACGATCGATGCGACGGTGGTGCACTGGCAGATCTCGACCCCACCCTGACCCGACGCGACGGCCTTGGTGGATACTTCGACGATCGTGTCCGTGCTCGAGCCAGCGGTCGTCGCGGATGCGCGGATGCACTTGAACCTGGCGACGCTCCGGTTCACGGGGGTGGATGCCGCGCTCGAGCGCCCGTTCCTCCACGATCACTTCCGCGGTTCGTTGCGGCACATGCGGATCGCGCTCGTGCTCGGCGCGATCATGTACGGCGGCTATGGGCTCCTGGACCACCTGATGTTCCCGGTCGTCGAGCGCAGGTTGTGGCTCGTACGGTTTGCCTTCGTCTGTCCCGTGATCTTGTTCGTCGCCGCGTCGTCCTTCCACGCGCGGTTCGAGCGGTGGATGCAGCCCGCGCTGGCGCTGGTGATCTGGGTGAGCGGTGGCGGGGTCATCGTGCTGACCGTGCTCGCGACGCCGCCGGCGAGCTACCAGTTCTACGCGGGGCTCACCGTCGTGCTGATCTTCTCGTACGCGTTCCTGCGCGCGCGCTTCTTGTGGGCGTCGGCGACGGGCCTGGTCGTCGTCGTCGCCTACAACCTCGCGGTGCTCCGCTGGACCGAGACGCCTCCATCCGTGATGGTGAGCAACGACTTCTTCCTGATCACCTTCAACTTCGTCGGGATGGCGGCGTGCTACGGCATCGAGCACAGCGCTCGTCGCGCGTTCTTCCTGCGCCACAGGCTCGGGACGGAGCAGGACAAGGTGCAGGAGGCCAACCGGACGCTGGAGGCGCGCGTGCTCGCGCGCACCACCGACCTGAGCGTCGCGAACGATCAGCTGCAACGCGAGGTCGTCGAACGGCAACGGGTGGAGGACGAGCGTCTGCGCCTCGCACAGCAGCTCAAGCAAGCGGAGAAGCTCGAGACGATCGGCAAGCTCGCCGCCGGGGTCGCCCATGACCTGAACAACATGCTCGGCGGGCTCGTGACCTTGCCCGACCTGATGCTCTCGGATCTCGACGAACACGACCCGTTGCGCGCCGACCTCGTCGAGATCAGAGACGCCGGGATCCGGGCCGCGGCGATCGTCAGCGATCTCCTCGCGCTGTCGCGCCAGGCCATCCCGGACCGCAGCGTGGTGCAGCTCAACCGGATCATCGAGGCGGTCGTGCGGTCACCCGCGTGCACGCAGCTGGGCGCGAGCCACCGCGAGGTTCGGCTCGAGGTGGAGCTCGATCCCGAGCTGCTCCATCTCGTGGGCGCGTCCGTTCAGCTCTCGAAGCTCGTGACGAACCTCCTCCACAACGCGTTCGAGGCGAACCTCGTTGCCGGGGTCGTCAAGATCACGACCGCGAATCGCTACATCGACCGTCCGATGGACGGCTACGAGCGCATCCCGGAGGGCGAGTATGTCGTCCTCACCGTCGCGGATACGGGGACGGGCATCGCCCCCGAGGATCTCTCGCGGATCTTCGAGCCGTTCTTCACGAAGAAGAAGCTCGGGCGTAGCGGCACCGGGCTCGGCATGACCCTGATCGCCGCGGCGCTCAAGGAGCACGGCGGCTTCCTCGATCTCAAGACGGCCGAGGGTGAGGGGACCGCCTTCGAGCTGTACTTCCCGGCGACGAGGGACGAGCTGGCGGTCGCGGACGCGCCGGCGCGGCTCGAGGACTGTCTGGGAACCGAGCGCGTGCTCGTGGTCGACGACGTCGCGGAGCAGCGAAGCATCGCCAGCAAGATGCTCCGGAAGCTCGGCTACGACGTGCACGTCGTCGAGAGCGGCGAGGTCGCGCTCGCATACCTCCGGCAGGAGCGCGCGGACATCGTGGTGCTGGACATGGTCATGGACCCGGGCATCGACGGCTGCGAGGCCTATCGCCAGATCGTCGCCGAGCATCCGCGCCAGCGCGCGATCCTCACGACGGGCTTCGCCAGCTCCGATCGCGTGGTCGAGGCGCTGCGGCTCGGCGTGGGGGCGTGCATCCCGAAGCCCTACACGCTGGAGCGCCTCGCGCGTGCGCTCCGCAAGGAGCTCGCGAGATCCGCAGCCTAGGTCGCGGGGGTTGCGGGGGTCGCGCGGGGCGCCGCCGCGAGGCGCTGCACCAGCGCCGGCTGGATCGCGAAGCGCTCGAGCAACGCGTCGAGCTCGCGCTTGGCCGCGGCATCGAAGCGCTGCACGCGCTTGCCGAGGATCAGCTCGTTCTTCGCCGAGTGTTCCCAGCCGACCAGCTCGGTGACGGTGACCTTGTAGCCGTGCGCCGCGAGGCACAGGCCGCGCACCACGTTCGTCAGGTGCGAGCCGAGCTCGCGACGGTGCAACGGATGCGCGAACAGCGCGGCGATCGCCGGATCCGCCGGTTTGGCATGCTCGAGTTGCCGCGCGACCTCGGCCTGGCAACACGGCACGACCGCGACGTGATCCGCCTCGCTCAGGATCGCCAGCGCGAGCGCGTCGTCGGTCGCCGTGTCGCACGCGTGGAGCGCGCAGACGATCGATGGTCGCTTGCCACCCAGGGCGGCGCCCGCACCGGCGATCTCGCCGGTGAACACGCGGAAGCGATCCTGCTTGAACCGCGCGGCGCGTTCCTGCGCCTTGGTCGACAGGTCCTCGCGCGACTCGATCTCTTCGGTCT
>JAPLLF010000956.1 GCA_026387715.1 Pseudomonadota bacterium | reverse complement strand
AGCCCGCGCTGCGCGGGATACGGGGGTTTCGGGCTCGGCTCGGCCCGCAGCCCTTCGATCGCGCGGAGTAGCGCGGTCTCCTCGCCACACACGTAGCTGCCCGCGCCGACGTGGACGCGGATCTCGAACCCGGGGATCAGGCGGGCCTCCGCGATCGCCGCGCGCACGATCTCGACGGCGCGCGGATACTCGCCGCGGATGTAGACGATGCCGTGGCGCGCGCCGATCGCCGCCGCGCACGCGTTCATGCCCGCGAGCACCGCGTGCGGATCGGTCTCGAGCAGCAGCCGATCGACGAACGAGCCCGGATCCCCCTCGTCGCCGTTCGCGACCACGTACCGCCGCGCCGACGGCGTGGTCGCCGCCGCGCGCCACTTCGCCGCCGTCGGGAACGCCGCCCCGCCGCGCCCGCGCAACCCGCTCGCCTCGATCCGGTCGATGATCTGGTCGTGCGGTGGGAGGGCGTAGACGTCGACGTCGCGGGCCGCATCGCGCGGCGCCAGCACGCCGCGCAGCACCACGGGCTCGGCGACGAGCGACCGCGCCGGGATCGGGAAGGCCCCAGGCGCCAGCTCGCACGGTGCCTGGTAGCACCGTCCGACGCAGCGCACCTCAGCGCCGCCCGGCGGCGTCCAGCCACGCGCGAAGCTGCACGCCGTGCCCGTGCACGCGCGCCGCGCGCGGAGCCCGTCGTGCCCGTCGAGGAGAGAGTAGAACGTCCGCACGCCATGCACCGCGGCGATCGGCAGGCCGGTGTGACGCGCGACCTGCCCGTCGTCCTGCCCCTCGCGGAGCCCGTCGAGCGCGCTGACATCGCCGTGGACGCGGCGGTTTGCCCAGTCTTTGAGATGCACGTGATCCTCCTCGGTCAGCGCGGTTTGGGTCGCAGGTAGATGGTCCAGTAGACGCCCGCGACCAGCACGGTCCCGCCTACGATGTTGCCGAGGGTGACCACGGCGAGGTTCGCGAGCGTCGCGACGACCGCGGCGCGATCGGCGCCGTGAACGGCGAGATCCCACGGCAGGAACACCATGTTCGCGATGCTGTGCTCGAACCCGATCGCCACGAACCCCGCGATCGGGAACACGATCGCGAGCACCTTGTCGGTGACGCTGCGCGCCGCCAGCGACAGCCACACCGCGAGACAGACCAGGCCGTTGCAGAGCACGCCGAGCGCGAACGCCTGGAGGAGGTCGAGCCCGAGCTTGTGCGTGGCGATCGCCCGCAGCGACGTCCCCACGCCGCCGCCGCCGAACGCGTGGACCTGGCCGACGACGACGAGCCCCACGGTCGCCAGCGCCCCGACGAGGTTGCCGACGTAGACGATCACCCAGTGCGTGACGACCTCGCGGAACGTGATCAGCCGCGACGCCCACGCCATCGCCACGAGGTTGTTGCCCGTGAACAGCTCCGCGCCGGCGATCACGACGAGGATCAACCCCAGGCTGAACGCGCCCCCGCCGATCAGCCGGGTCACCCCGAACCCGAGCGTGCTCCCGGTGACGACCACCGTGAACAGCACGGCCCCCAGCGCGATGAACGCGCCCGCGAGCACGGCGAGCGCGAACATCCCGAGGCGATCGCGCCGGACCTTCGCCACGCCGACGTCGCGCACGCGGGCGGCGACGTCGGCAGGCGAGTACGCGTCGATCGACGGGCTCTCGGACATGGGGACCTCGCCCCGAGCGTACGCCCTGGTCGCGCCGGATACCTCGAAACGTCGTTCAGGTTGGAGCCGCGAGGAGGCGCGCGAGCTCGACCGGGCCCAGCGGGCGCGAGTCCCCAGGCGCGAGGTCACCGAGCTCGTACGCGCCGATCGCCGCGCGCACGAGGCGCAAGGTCGGGTGGCCGACCGCCGCGGTCATCCGGCGGACCTGGCGGTTGCGCCCCTCGACGATCCGCAGCTCGATCCAGCAGTCGGGCACGGACTTGCGGAACCGGATCGGCGGATCGCGCGGTGGCAGCGCCGGCGGCTCGATCCGGCGCGCACGCGACGGCCGCGTGCGGGTGCCGTCGAGCGTGACGCCCGCCGCGAGCTCGGCGAGCGCCGCGTCGGTGGGGAGGCGCTCGACGTTGGCCCAGTACGTCTTGGCGTGCTCGCGGCGCGGCGACAGCAGCGCGTCGACGAGCGACTTGTCCGACGACAGGATCAGCAGGCCCTCGCTGTCGGCGTCGAGCCGGCCGATCGGCCACGCGTCCTTGGGCAACCCGAACTCCGCGAGCGTGCGCCACTTGCTGCCGTCGGGTGTGAACCGCGACAGCACGCCGTACGGCTTGTGGAACGCGACGGTCGTCATCGTCGTCATCGGCATCGTCGTCCGCGTCACCAGGTCAGCATCGCGACGATCTCGCTGCGGTGGCTCGGCAGCTGGGTGTAGCGCACCTCGCGCGCGCCGAGCCGCTCGACGCGCGACATCAGCCGCGGCAGCGCCTCGAAGATCCCGTCGTCGTTGAGCTTGAGCGTGATGAACGCGCCGCGCAGCGTGCCGCGCGCGAGCGCGACGAACCGCTCGACGTAGCGCAGCGCCACCATCGGCGCGAGGTTGACGTCGCTCGCGAGCCAGTGGATCGGCCGCGGCACCGCGCGGCGATCGACGTCGGCCGCGGGCATCGCGTGGTGGAAGAAGCGGTTGCCGTGGACGCCGCGGTACGCGAGCACCTCGGGCGCCATCGCGCCCGGATCGACGCCGTGGACCTCGAGCCCGCGCTCGAGCAACGCGAAGCTGGCGCCGCCCGGGGCCGAGCCGAGCTCGACCGCGCGCTCGCCCGCGCGTGGCACCAGCCCCGACCACCGGATCGCCTCCTCGATCTTGGCCCACGCGCGCGACGGCGCCGCCGCCGGGATGGGCACGTGCGTGACCCCACCTGGCCACGGGCCGTGGCTGCGGTCGTGGCGATG
>JAPLLF010000200.1 GCA_026387715.1 Pseudomonadota bacterium | reverse complement strand
GTGGGCGTCGGCGCAGGCGGCGTGGGGTCGTCTTCGGGCGCCGGCGTGACGCGCGCGTCGTCGAAGGTCACCGTCACGATCGGCGCCGTCGTCGACCCGTCCTGGCGGGTGAGGCGCGCCACCGCGATCGCGATGACCACGCTCGCCACGAGCGCGATCCAGCCGAGGCGCGCCCTGGTCGACATCGCCGCGACCATCGCACGATGCGCTCGCCCCGTGACGACCAGGACGAGGTCGATCGCTCCAGTCGCTCAGTGGGCCGCGAGCTCGACGACCTCGCGCAACTCGGTCGTGGTGAACGGCTTGGCGATCAACCATCCACCCGCGCGTCGGGTCTCGGCGCGCGTGACGGCGTCCGGATAGGCCGTCATCACGATCGTCGTCGGGTGGTAGCCGAGCTCGTCGTACGCATCGATCACGTCGAGGCCGGAGTAGGAGGGCATGCGATTGTCGGTGACCACGGTGACCTCGCACGCGGGATGCGCGTGCACGCACGCGAGGACGTTGGCGAGCAACTCGCCACCATCGCGGGCCTCGAGGACCTCGTCGAAGCGCCCCTGGAGGGTCGTGCGCACGAACCACCGCATCTCGGCGCTGTCATCGGCGACGACGAGGACCCTCACGACCCACCTCGGGTCACGCGCACGGGGCCGACGTGGAAGTGGATCCGGGATGAGTGCGCGACGTTCGTCGACATGGCTCGCTCCTTGGTGCGGGTGATCGCAAGGTCAGGACGAGGTGGTGTTCTGCATCACCGGGGCCAAGCTCCGCCCTGGCCCCGGCGCCCGGCACGCGGACGACGTGCGTCCGAACGACACGTCGCATCGCCCTGACTCGACCGATGCGGCGCCGAACTCGGTATCATTCGAGGAGCGTGAACGAAGTCAGTTCGCAGACGGTGATGTTGTTGATCGACGCGCTCACGCATCGCGGCGTGGACGTGCCCGCGCTGTGGTCGGGGATGGGCATCGACATCCGCGTCCTCCAGCAGCACCCGCGCCGGATCGACTGGGAGACCTGGGTCGAGATGATGGTGCGCGCCGAGGCGGCGTGTGGGGAGGAGCACACCGAGCGCCTGTTCGTGCCGGGCGCGGGCGCGCGCGCGAAGCACGGGTTCGTCCAGCTCGCGAACGCGTTCCTGTCGGTCGACGACGTGTTCGCGCTGTTCGCGCGCTGGGGCCTGAGCCGCAGCTTGATGGTGATCTCGGCGCGGTTCGATGCCGATGCGCGGCGGTTCACGGTGACGATCGATCGGGAGCGCATCGGCTCGCTCCCGACGCTGCGCTTCATCGCGGGGATCCTGCGCAGCCTCCCATCGCTCCAGGGGTTGCCGTTCGCCACCGTCGAGGTCGAGCCCGGCGCCACCACCCACACGGCCTCGTACGCGCTCGGCCTCCCGCAGGTGCCATCCTTGCGGACGCGCGCACGACGGCTGTTCCGGGTGGCGCGCGGGGCCAACGCGGCGCTCGACGAGCTCGAGGAGCAGGCCGCCGAGATCGCGTCGAAGAACGCCGCCCTCACCCGCCAGCTCGCCGAGACGGAGCGTGCGGCCGCCGCGCTCCGCGAGCGCGAGGAGTGGCTCGCGCTCGCGCTCGCCGCGGGCCAGGTCGGGATCTGGGAGTGGCACCCGACGGGTCGGGTCCGCCTGTCGGAGGGTCTCGGGGAGCTGTTCGGGTTCCCGGGGCAGCTGGAGATCGACGCCACCGCGTGGACCGCGCGGATCCATC
>JAPLLF010001014.1 GCA_026387715.1 Pseudomonadota bacterium | reverse complement strand
GCCGCGAGTCTGCTTGCGCGCCCCCAGTGCGCGCAAGCGATCCCGTACACCGCACGGTGAGCTCCATTGCCTTCATCCGGTCGTCGAGGCAACGTCCTGGCATGACAGGCGCGGTGGACGTCCCCCTCTCGGAAGACGAGCTCGACGAGCTCGCTGACCATGGCCTCGACCTCGACCGGGTCCTCGGCATCCTGCACGCCGTGATGGTCGCGCCTGGACTGATTCCTCCCTCGACCTGGCTCCCGCTCGCCTTCGCGGAGGTGCCCCCCGATGCCGCTTCCATCCGACTCTTGCTTCGCCTGTACAACCAGATCGGTCGCCTGGTTCAGGATGGCAGCATGTTCGTTGCCGAGGACGATGAAGAAGCGGGGTGCATCGCGTTCGCCGCCGGCTACGCGGCTGGTGCCGCGCTCGACCCGAGCTGGCTCGGCGACGCCGATCGGTGGACGTTCGCGGCGCCGCTCGCGTACCTCGG
Organism: Pseudomonadota bacterium; assembly: GCA_026387715.1. Classification (GTDB taxonomy): domain Bacteria; phylum Myxococcota_A; class Polyangia; order Haliangiales; family Haliangiaceae; genus JABFXX01. The sequence continues at coordinate 3,860 of JAPLLF010001014.1, read as the reverse complement.
CGAGCGCCGCGACCTGGTTCCACCCACGCTCCTCGCCGAGTTCGACGCTGAACCCGAGGTCCGTCCAGTCACAGTCAGAGACCTTCACCGGCTCGTCTTCGCGGCGTACAGGACCTTCGCGAAGGATCGCGTGCCACCCGCGCAGACCACGGCCCGCACGTCGCACATCGGGCGCAACGAGCCGTGCCCGTGCGGCTCCGGCAAGAAGTACAAGCGGTGTTGCATCGACCATCCAGCGTGAGCGGCGGACACGCGGACCTGCTCGCCGTTGCTGGCTCGCTCATGGGTTGGATGGATCGGGGCGCATCTTCCACGATCGTCGGACGATCGGCCGGACCACCAGCGGCGCAGGCGCGCCCTCGACCGTGACGAGCGGCACCGCGCATAGCCTCGCTTGGCCCTCTGCCGTCATCGCCGTCCCTTCGACGCACACGCGGCGCGCGACCCCATCGAACGCGAGCACCTCGGCGAGGTCGCGCGCCTCGGTGTCGTCCAGCGACGATCGCGACAGGTCGAGCGCCGCCACGCGACTCCATCCTGGATCGCCAGACATCCGCTGCACGGCCGTCGCGACGCTCACCGCGAAGTCGTGTAGGCCGATCGTCGCGCCAACGCCGAGCTGCGCCAGCCAGAACGACCAGGCCACGCCGGACGCGCGCGTGCGGTAGGACCGCACCACACTCTTCGGGTGTGTCGAGATCACCAGGCGCGCGAGCGGTCGCGTCACCCGAACGCGGTTGGCGAACTCGGAGGGGAGCTCCAGTTCGACGAGGTTGGGGAACACCCTCGTGAGGTTCTGGTAGCCCTTCGTCGTCGGCACATTCTCGCCATCGGTCTCGCACGGCTCGATCACCAGCGTCGTGATCGTCGGGAAGCAGCGCGCCTCGGCGCGGCACAGGCGCACGATCTGCCGTGCCACGCGACTCGACGAGAACTCCAGCGTGTGGAGCGTGCCGCTCTCGGGCGCATCCAGCGCGACGACGAGCCCGGCCAGCTCTTCGGTGCCGCCCCGCGCGACGCGGACGCGCTCGAGGTTTCCGATCCGGAAGCGCAGCCGCAGGTGTCGCGACGTGGCCCATTCGCCGAGGATCTTCCTGCGGCACGTGCGGACGAGCCGGTCGATCCGTGTGGACGCGGCGACCGGATCGAGGCCGGGCAACTCCCCGCGCTCGAACTGCGCGAGCGCGCGTTGCAGGACGATCAACTCGCCGCGAACGTCGCCTTCGGCCAGCAGGGCATCCGCGAGCACCAACGCCTCCTCCGCATCCAGCGGATCGAGCGCGAGGCGGTCGTCGACGTTTGCCATGCCTCCAGATAGCGCACCTCGCGGCCCTCGGGATCCAGAATGTCGGCGGCCACCTCGAACTAATTAGCCGGCTCAACGAGAACCTCGCTTAGAGTGATTTTCTCGAGGAGCGCGGCGCACCTTCAGTCCGCAGCCGACCCGATCATATTGAAGCGGTTGCTCGAGGAGTCCCACGAGCTCTCCGCCGATCACTCGCTCAGGGGGTCGTGGCGACGAAGCGATTACAGAAGATGATGCCCGACGGCGTCGGCTTGCCATTCGTCAGCGTGGTCCGGCATCGCGAGAACGCGACCTCAACCGCGAGCGAGGACTTCATTCCCTTCTTCAAGAAGGGATTCGTTCCTTGCACGCCGTCGATCACCCACTTCGTGCAGCGCTTGACCCCAGGCAACTCGATGATCTTCGAGAGGTCGCCGGTCTCGGAGTCTCGCTGCAGCACCCGAATAATCGAGGGCGGCGAGATGCGCAGGTAGTCACTGAGACAGCCGCAGAACGGCTCTGCGTTGGGGTTGTCCTTCGCGCTTCCACGGCAGCCCTGCACGAACACAGCGATCCCGCTGGCCTCATCGAGTTTCCCGTTCTTCATATCGTCCACATCGCCACGCTTGCTAAGGGACCCATCGTGGGGGACTTCCTTGTCGGGCGTCGCGGCCGTCGGAGTCGTCTTCGGCTCGGCCGACATGCCCCAGCAAGACGACAACATGCGCGCCCACAGCAGCACCGTGTCGCGGGGCAAGCTGTCGAGGTGGTCCTTTCCCAATCGCTCGCCATACGCCCTCACATCAGGTGTGCTCATCGATGAGAACTTCTTCGTGAGCTCGGGCCAGAGGTGGGCCACCATCGTTGGCAAGCTCTCCGAGAACCGCTGCAACTGCGCCTTGAGCTCCGCGCGCGTGACCTTGAGCTTACAGTTGCCATCCTGCGCGCACGAGCAGGTCTGCTCGTGCAAGGCCCTCATGGACTTGTAGCCGTGCTCGGCAAACTCGCGCTCTTCGCTTCGCAGATCGGCGCCCGCGATGGATGAAATCAGCAACACCATGAGCACGACGATGTTGGACAGCCACTTCATGTTCATGCGGATGAGTCCTACCTGGGGTTTGACCAGCACGAACTTGTCACGTCGCGTCATCTCTCGCGCGCCCGTTCGCTGGATGTCCACGCGCCAACCGTAGCCGCCGACTGCGCCAAGCTGCGAGGCGGTTCGAGAGGGATCTGGGGGAAGGCTACGCCCGAATCCTCGCGAAACGCTCGCAGAACGTTCGCAACATGTGAGGAGGCGCCTCGTCGAATGTCCGCGCTTCGCGCGCCCGCATCCCCGAGTGTTCGAGACCACGAGGCGCGTGAACCTCGTCGCCACGCACACCCAATCGACGAACGCAGTCCCGATCTCCAGGGGTTCACCACAGAAACACGGCCGCGAGATCCAGCATCCGGATCGGCTCCCGGTCAGGTCGATCACCAGCGTCGTGATCGCCGGCAAACCGCAACGATCGCGCGACGGCCACCACGTCCGCTATAACGCCAGCGTGACCCTCGCAAGCCCGTGGACGATGCTGCCGAGCTTGCCACCATACGTTCTCGCGTCCGACGCGGCGGCGATCGAGCAGTTCAACGCGAATGCGTCGCCGACCCATCGCCTGCACACCGAGCTGCTGCCGGAGCCGTACTTCGGGAGCCGCGATGCGCCGGTCGTGCTCCTCGGCCTCAACCCAGGTTTCAGCGACGACGATGCCGAGACTCATCTCCGCCCGGACTTTCTGGCCGCGTCGCGACGCAACCTCGTACACGCCCCGGGGGCCTATCCCTTCCAGTACCTGGACCCACGATTCGAGAGCACCCCCGGCGGCGGCTGGTGGCGCTCAAAACTCCGGCCGGTCCTCGACGCGGGTGTCGATCGCGAGGTCCTCGCCGAGAACCTGCTCTGCGTCGAGTGGTTCCCGTATCACTCGAAGACCTTTCGCCAGCTCCGAACGCCGCTGGTGTCACAACAGTACGGCTTCACGCTCGTGGACGAGGCGGTTCGTCGCGATGCGCTGATCATCGACATGCGATCGTCCGCGCTGTGGTCCGCGTCGGTGCCCGCTCTCGTGTCACATCGGCGGCGCCACGCGCTCAGGAACCCGCGTAACGTCACCGTGAGCCGCGGCAACTACCCAGGGGACTTCGCGGCGCTCGTCGCCTTGCTCGGGACGCGACGCCACCGAACGGCGTGACGATGTCGGTGCCCCAAGGGGGGCCGGATGAGCACGCCCGCAAGACCCTCGCGAAACGCTCGCGAAACGCTCGCAACATGTGAGGAGGCGCCTCGTTGCATGTCCGCGGTCTTCGCGGTCCCGCCCTTCCGCCGATCCACCCGAAATCAACCACCTACGACCCGCCGCCGATCGTCGCGATGCGGAACAGCACGTTGATATCCGTCCACACCTCCCGCTCGCCGGTCCACGGGTTGACGGTCGGCGTCACCACCTCCGGGCCGCAGTCGATCTTCGCGGGCAACGCGACCACCTTCGCCGGCGACAGCGGCAGCTCGATCACGATCCGCGTCGTCTTCGCG
>JAPLLF010000899.1 GCA_026387715.1 Pseudomonadota bacterium | reverse complement strand
CGCGACGATGCCGCCGATCAGCTTGTCGGGCGCCAGCGCCCACAGCGCGTTCGCGGCGTCACCGCCGCGCTTGACCACGGCGGGCGCGCCGCCGGCGTCCGCGGCGTCGCCGGCCTTCTTGCATCCTGCCAGCGGCCCCACGCTGCCGACGAGCGCGAGCACGACCCCGACCAGTGTAGATCTCGACATCCGGTCGTTCTATCAGCTATTCACCCTGGCGTGAGCGAAGCGTACGTCGAGGCACCCGACGGGGACCGGTCGGATCGCCGCCGGCTCGCCGTGCTGTATCGCCTGGTGCCGCTGATCCGTCCGCACACGTGGCGGTTCGTGATCGCGGTCGCCACGCTGTTCGGCGCGTCGGCGATCGCGCTGGTGTATCCGCTCGCCGGCAAGTACGCCGTCGACGTCGGCATGGGCAGCCACACGTCCCGCGACCTCGACTGGTTCGTGCTCGGGCTGTTCGCGCTGTTCCTCGTCAACGCGGTGTTCGTGTGGCTGCGGCACTACTCGATGAGCTGGCTGGGCGAGCGCGTGGTGACCGATCTGCGCGGGCTGGTGTTCGATCGCGTGCTGACCCTGCCGCTGGCGTGGTTCCACGAGCGGCGCAGCGGCGAGCTCGTCGGGCGGCTGGCCTCCGACGTCACCGTGATCGAGGGCGTCGTCGGCACGCAGCTGTCGATGGCGCTGCGCAACACGGTGCAGATGATCGGCGGCCTCGTGCTGCTGTTCGTGATCGACGTGCGGCTCACCCTGCTGATGCTCGCGATCGTGCCGCCGATCGTGCTCACGACGCTGTTCTTCGGTCGCAAGATCCGCAAGATGTCGCGGAGCGTCCAGGACGAGCTCGCGAAGGTGTCCGGCCAGGTGCAGGAGTCGATCGGCGCGATCGCGACGGTGCAGGCGTTCGTGCGCGAGGGCCACGAGGCGAAGCGCTACCGCGACGGCATCGAGCGGGCGTTCGACAAGACGCTCGACCTCGTGCGCTGGCGCTCGTGGTTCTTCTCGACCGCGATGACCTCGGGCTACGCCGGCGTGGCCGCGGTGGTGTGGCTCGGCGGCCGCGCGCTGATCCGCGGCGAGCTCACCGCGGGGGACCTGACGTCGTTCTTCCTCTACACGTTCATGATCGCGGGCGCGCTCGCCGACCTCGCGGACCTGTGGGGGGCGCTGCAACGCGCCGCGGGCGCGACCGATCGGCTGTTCGCGGTGATCGACACCGTGCCGGACGTCCGCGACGTCGCCGCGCCGGTGAGCCTGCCCGCTGGCAAGGGCGCCGTCCGGTTCGAGCACGTGTCGTTCGCGTACCCGAGCCGGCGCGGTCAGCCGGTGCTCGCCGACGTCTCGCTCGACATCGCGCCCGGCGAGGTGATCGCGGTCGTCGGGCCGAGCGGCGCGGGCAAGTCGACGATCCTGTCGCTGCTCTACCGGTTCTACGACGTCGACGCGGGGCGGGTGATGCTCGAGGGCGTCGACGTCCGCGACCTCTCGCTCAAGGAGCTGCGGCGCGCGCTCGCGATCGTGGCGCAGGAGCCGGTGCTGTTCTCCGGCACGATCCGCGAGAACATCGCGTACGGCGCGGTCGGCGCCGTGACCCAGGCCGAGGTCGAGGCGGCGGCGCGCGACGCCAACGCCCACGACTTCATCACCGGGTTCCCCGACGGCTACGACACGACGATCGGCGAGCGCGGCACCAAGCTGTCGGGCGGCCAGAAGCAGCGCATCGCGCTCGCGCGCGCGATCATCGCGAACCCGCGCGTGCTGATCCTCGACGAGGCGACCTCGAACCTCGACTCCGAGAGCGAGGCGGCGGTGCAGGCGGCGCTCGCGCGGCTGATGGCGGGGCGCACGACGATCATCGTCGCGCACCGGCTGTCGACCGTGCGCGACGCCGACCGGATCGTCGTGCTCGAGGACGCGCAGCTCGTCGAGGCGGGCACCCACGAGGAGCTCATGGCGCTGCGCGGGACGTATCGCCGGCTCGTCGAGCACCAGCTCGTCGGCCTCGCGGCGTCGTGACGACGACGCTGGCGACGCTCGAGCTCGGCGATCCCGCGCACCCGCCGCTGGTGTACCTGCACGGGTTCCCCGATGCGCCGTCGACGGCGCGCGACTTCCTCGCGCGGCTCGCGGTCGATCGGCGCGTGATCGCGCCGTGGCTGCGCGGCTACGCGCCGTCGCCGCTCGGCGGGCCGTACGATCTGGCGACGCTGGCCGACGACGTGATCGCCCTGATCGACCGGATCGGCGCGCCCGTCGAGCTGGTCGGCCACGACTGGGGCGCGGCGATCACGTACGCGGTGTGCGCGCGCGCGCCGACGCGCGTCCGCCGCGCGGTCACGCTCGCGCTGCCGCATCCGCGGACCTTCCTGGCGCGCCTGCGCGTGCCGGCGCAGCTCCGCCGGAGCTGGTACATGGCGATGTTCAACGTGCCGGGCGCGGGGTTCGTGGCGATGGGGATGATCGATCGGCTGTGGCGAACCTGGTCGCCGGGCTTCACGCTCGACGCCGAGCGTCGCTCGGAGCTGCACGCGACGTTGCGCGCCAGCATGCCGGCGCCGCTCGGCTACTACCGCGCCGCGTGGCGCGTGCCGCGGTTGCCGAGGATCACGACCCCGCTCCTGCAGCTGCATGGCGCCGACGACGGCTGCGTCCTGCCGCCGGGGGAGGCGGATGGACGGCGGTTCGCCGAACGGGTCTACGAGGTGGTGCCGGGCGTCGGGCACTTCCTGCACCTCGAGGCGCCCGCCGCGATCGCGGCGCGCGTTCGTGCGTGGTTCAGGGCTTGAACGGGCCGCCGACCTTGTCGGCGACGAGCTTGCCCGCCTTGTCGATCGTCCCGGTCCACGCGTAGGCCTGCTCGGTCTGGTCGACGTAGATGTGGCCGGACAGCGCGAGCGAGCCGTCCTTGGCCAGCACGACGTCGTCGGGGAACGGCGTCCTGGGGCCACCGTCGCCGCGCAGGCGGAGCTCCCACCGCACCTTGCCGGTGGGGTCGATCTGGAGGAACCGCGCGACCGAGCCGCGCGCGGGGTGGACGTACGACAGGATGTAGACGAGGTAGTTGCCGTCGGCGGTCGCGGCGACGGCGCCGCCCTCGTAGTCGAGGAAGCCCTTGGCCTTGTAGTCCTGCTGCCAGGTGATCGCGCCGGCCTTGTCGAGCTTCATCACCGTCGGCGCGGACTTGCCGACGACGTACGGCTTGCCCTCGGGGATCGCCGTCGTCGTGCCGATCACGAGGAAGCCGCCGTCGGCGGTCTTGATGATCGGCGCGAGGTGGCCGTCGGAGGTGCCGACGTGCTGGGTCGCGTAGGAGTAGAGCGTGAGCGCGCGCGCGGTCGCGGCCTTGCGCGCGGCGTCGAAGTCGTCGGCGTGGGCGCGCGCCCCGGCCAGCGCGAGGAACAACCCGAGGACGAGCGCGGCGTGGGAGCGGACCATCGGATCAGCGTAGCAGCTCGCGATAGCGGGCGTAGAGCCGCGCGCGCAGCACGGGGTCGGGCGCCGTCGTCGTCGCGAGCTCGATCCGGAGGAGCCGGGCGCTGGCGCTCCACACGACGCAGCCGCGGCGATCGCGGGCGTCCGCGTTGGTCGACGCGATCGGGATGCGGTCGAGCAGGGCGGGGACGCAGAACCGGTACGGGTGCGCGGCGTCGACGCTGCTGATGCCGATCTCGTACAGGTGGCGGAACGTGAGCGCGAGGTCGGCGTCGATCCGCTCCGAGGTCGCGGTGACGCGCTTGCCGACCGTCGTGGTCCAGAACGCGTCGACGACGTCGGTGACCTCGCGGACGTCGTCGGCGTGCGCGTAGGCGATCAAGCGCGCGGCGTCGTCGTCGGGCTCGTCCTCGGTCGCGACGTCGACGAAGTGATACGCGGCCTGGTGGGCGACGACGTCGATCTCGATGATCAGGCGCTGGAACCGCAGGCAGCCGCTCGCGAGCGGCAGGAGCCCGAGCGAGAGCGCCATCGCGAGCGACGCGCGCCGGGTCACGGCGTGCCCGCGGGCATGGGCTTGAAGCGGGCGACGAGCGACGCGAGCGAGGGCGACGGCACGGCCGCGAGCTCGAGGCGGACGACGGTGTACAGCGCGAGGACGGTGTCGACCGCCGCGGGGCTCGGGTGCGGGCGCGACGGATCGCCGCCCATGCCGGCGAGCACGGTCGGGTATTGCGCGATGAACAGCGCGCGCCGGGCGTCCGGATCGGTGGGCAGCGAGGCGACGAGGCCGGGCGGCGCGGCCGCGAGCAGCGTGTGCTGGAACCGATCGAAGTCCGCGATCGTGGTGGCGGGCAACGCGCCGGCGCGCACGGCGTCGTGGAGCGCAGCGCGCTCGAGCGCCATCGCGCGGGTCTCCTCGCGCCAGCCGTCCTGGTCCTGATCGTGGTGAAGGAAAGCGATCGCGTGCGCGATCTCGTGCGCGATCGTCACGGTCATGAACGCGCGGTACGCGGCGTCGTCGCGCGGGGCCGCGTCGAGCCGGTGGCCGTACGCGAAGCCGGACACGATCGGCAGGTGCTCGCGCACGGCGGGGCCGTCGCCGAGGAACCGCCGGGTGATGACCTTGGCCCGCGACGTGTACGGGATCATCGCGATCTCGGCGAGCTCGAGCTCGACGTCGCGCGCCTCGGGGAAGCCGCTCGCCACGTAGCGGGCGACGAACATGTCGAACAGGTCGCGCTCGTCGGGTGGCTCGTCCGCCAGCACCGGCAACGCGGCGAACGCGCGATCGGGTGGGGGCGGGGCCGCGGGCGTCGCGCGCGGCGTCGTCGACGGCGGCGCGTGGCAGCCGAGCACGGCGACGACCGCGACGAGCGTGGCGCGGACGCCCGTCATGGCGGGCTCCACGGCAGGCCGGTCTCGCAGTCGATGTGGGCGAGCTTGATCGCCGTGGCCGAGAACGTGATCGTCCCGAACGAGATCGGCAAGCTGAACCGCCGGGGGCCGATCGAGCCGGGGTTGAACATCGCGAGGCCGTGGTGGCTGCCGATGAACGGCACGTGCGAGTGGCCGCACACCACGAGCGAGGCCTTCGCCGCCTTGGCGCGCTTGACGACCTCGGCGCGCAGGTAGGCGCCGTAGATCGCGATGTGCGTCAACAGGATGCGCGCTCGCCCGGTGACCTCGATCGTCATCACGTCGGGGAGGGCGTGGGCGCGGGTGTCGATGTTGCCGCGCACCGCGTGGAGCGGCGCGAACGTCGCCAGCTCGGCGAGCACGTCGAGGTCGCCGATGTCGCCGCCGTGGAGGATCGCGGCGGGCGCGAGGGCGGTGAGGTGCTCGGCGATCCGGGCGTGCGGGGCGGAGTGGGTGTCGGAGACGACCGCGATCACGCCGACCCCACCGGGCAGCTCGATCGTCGCGCTGCGTTCGACGAGCTTGGCGGCCATGCGCGTTCATATCATCCGAACTTCGGTTATGGCTGGGGTACGGCATTGGTCACGACGTTGCGCCCGCGATCGAGGACCGCCGACAGTGGCGACGTGAAGAAGTTTCTGGCGCTGGTCGCCTCGGTCTCCCTCGCCGGGGTCGCGCACGCCGACCCAGTGTTCGACGGCAAGCTGCTACAGCACGGCTCGGGCATCGAGCTCGGGGCCGTGATCGACGGCGGTGCCAGCGAGTTCGCGCACAACGACTCGGGGCTCAGCCCCGACGTCCAGGGCCTCGTGATCCGCGATCGCAACGGCGTGACGTCGCGCATGGTGATCGGGCTGGTGATCGCGATCGGCAGCGCGATGGCGCAGGCCGGCCCGAAGTCGGTCGAGACCAAGGAGTACCAGGCCGGTGGCTATCGCATCCGCGAGACCACGACGACGTACTACTCCGAGGCCGAGAAGGCCGCGATGCAGGCGAACACGAACGAGGCGATCGACGGGTTGTTCTCCGCGAAGTACTCGGACTTCGAGATGCACCTCTACTCGCGCGACATGTTCGGGCGGGGCGAGTCGAGCGGCTACAAGATCAACATGTACGTCGGCGGTGGGGACACCTACGCGCTCGAGACCGGCCTGGGTTTCGGCGTCGTCGACTCGATCGTGGCGAACAACGGGACGCCGACCCGGATCGACTACAAGTACCTCGGGATGCCGTTCCGGCTCTCGGGCGTGGCGGGGCCGGTGCGGCTGGCGCTGTCGTACGAGTGGAACTGGCTGCGCTACGGCGTCAATGCGGACGCGCAGAAGGTCCACCCGACCGCCGACGGCATGGGCATGGAGGTGCGCACGACCTCGCATCCGTGGCACCTCGAGGCGTCGACGGTGGTGCTCGGGAGGCTGGCGATCGCGGCCGGGGTGACCGCGCAGCACCTCGAGGCCAAGTTCGGGTACTTCGCGTCCGCTGGGTTGTTGTTCTAGAAGTTTGGTGTTGAACACCCACCCGCGGGAACGCGCGAGCGCGCGGTGTGGCGGCGGCGATTGTGGACGCCTCCGAGGGCTGCGCGGCAGTCATGAAGTCGACGAAGGCACCGTGGGGCGAGCCGCCTGGTCA
>JAPLLF010000318.1 GCA_026387715.1 Pseudomonadota bacterium | reverse complement strand
GGCGCGGCGGATACTGCTTCGAGCACAACACGCTGCTCCTCGAGGTGCTCCGCGCGCTCGGCTTCGACGCGCGTCCGCTGTCCGCGCGCGTGCGCTACCAGCGCCCGCGCGAGTTCACGCCGCCGCGCACGCACCTGCTCGTGCGCGTCGAGCTCGCCGAGTCGTGGCTCGCCGACGTCGGCGTCGGCGCGATGTCCCCGACGGCCGCGCTCCGCCTGGCCTCCCACGATCGCCAGGACACCCCGCACGAGCCGCGCCGGCTGCTCCGCGAGGACGGGCTCATCTACCACCAGGCCCTGCTCGCCGACACGTGGGTCGACGTCGCCGAGCTGACCCTCGAGGAGATGCCGCCCATCGATCGCGAGGTCGCGAACTGGTTCACCAGCACCCACCCGAGCTCGCACTTCAAGAACCGGCTGCTGGTGGCGCGGGCGCTCCCCGACGGCGGGCGGCTCGGCCTGCTGGATCGCGAGCTATCCCGCCGCGCGCGCGACGGTCGGGCGACCAAGCACACGATCGACTCGCACGCCGAGCTCGTCGACGTGCTCGCCGCCGAGTTCGGGATCGCCGTGCCGGCCGGCGCGCGGATCGAGCACGCCACGCTCGCGTGGTAGCAGCGTGGAGAACTCGGCGCCCGTGCGCGGATCGACGAGGGTCGTCGCGTCCTTGTAGACCCGCGCCGTGCGATGCAGCAGGCCGAGCGCGGCCACCAGCGGCATCGCCTGATAGCGCTCCGGCCACCGGCGGACGAGCAGGTCGCGCACCTTCGGCGCGTGGCGCGAGCTCATCGCCGGGAACAGGTGGTGCTCGACGTGGTAGCCGAACCCGAGCGTGAGGCGCTCGATCCAGCGCGGCGTCGTGACGCTCAGGCTGTTGACGAGCGGATCGTTGATCTCGGTGCGCGGGCTGAGGCTGTGGTTCGTGAGGATGAACGCCATCACGATCGCGTTGGCGACGAGGTGCGGGATCACGAAGGCGAACACGAACGGCACCAGGCCGCAGAGCGCCGCGACCGTCGCCCACACGAGCGCGCCGGCCGCGGTCTCGGCGATCGCGAGGCGGTGCTCGCGCCGCGACAGGAAGCCCTGCGCGCGGGCGGCGATCAGCTGGTGGAAGCTCTGCACGGTGAAGCCGAAGATCAGGCTCAGCCCTCCTCGCCAGCGGCGCCCGCCGAGCGAGAACGTGTCGGTCGCGAACCGCGCCCTGGCGCTCTCGCGGTACTCGGCGAGGGTCGGATAGCGATCCGGATCGTCGACCAGGTTCGCGTTCGCGTGGTGCACGCGGCCGTGCCACGCGTTCCACAGCCGCGGCGACAGCAGGAACGGCAGAAAGCCGATCCAGCCGAGGACGTGCTTGGCGCGCTTGCCACGCACGATCCCGCCGTGGAGCGCCTCGTGCGAGAGGAACGTGAGCCCGGCGAACGCCGCGCCGATCACGAGCGACACGAGCGGAAGGACCGGCCACGGGATCCAGCCGTGGGCGAGCGCCACGATCGCCAGCGCGATCAGCGCGACGTAGATCGGCGCCAGCGCAGCGCGCGAGCGCGAGGGGGAGAACGCCTCCGGGGGCAGGTCGGGACGCAGCACGCGCACGTAGCCGGCCTGGGGGATCAACGACGCGCAATCCAGGGTCGAGTCGTGCATGTGTACAGGATGAGGTCGATCTCCGGGCGCGCCCGGAATGCCTCTGCCATCGGCTTGTCAGCGGCGTGTCACGAGATCCGCGGTGCGCGCGTGGCATGCTAGGCGTCATGCGCAGGATCCTCGTCGGTGCGGCGCTCGGGCTCCTCGCGTGCGCGACCGTCCCTGCGCCCTCCCCCCCACCGATGGCGCACGCCGCTCCACCGATCGCGCCCAGCGTGCCGCCGACGGCCTCCGAGATCGTCGCAGCGACGCTCGCGATCTACGCGAAGGCGCGGACGTACGAGGACGCCGGCGAGGTCACGAGCACGTTCGAGAGCCAGACCGACGTGCGGCCGTTCGCGACCGCGTTCGATCGCGCCGCGAACCAGTTTCGCTTCGAGTATCGCAGCGACCATCCGACCTCCACCTACGTGATCTGGTCGGACGGCGCGCACGCGTACACCGCGTGGTCCGTGCGCCCTCCGACGGTCGATCACGGCCCGGACCTCGAGCGCGCGCTCGCGGCCGCGACCGGCGTCTCGCGAGGCGCGGCGCTCACGATCCCGAGCCTGCTCCTGCCCGGGGCGATCCGCGGGCGCGCCCTGGCGTCCGACGCCAGGCTCGTCGGCAGCGAGCCGCTCGACGGCCAGCCGTGCTGGCAGCTCGCCAGCGCCGACGACGCCGCGAAGATCGTCTGGATCGATCGCGATCGCCACCTGATCCGTCGCATCACCGAGCACGCGACGCTCGACACGCCGCGCGGCACGCTCGAGGTCGACAAGGTCACGACCTACCGGCCGACGCTCGATCGGCCGATCGTGGCGAGCCACCTCGCGCGTCCCGACCTCACCGGCGCGATCGTCGACGCCCCGTTCGGCGTGTGGATCGGGGTGCAGTTCGCCCCCAGCGAGACGGCCCCGATCCGGGTCGTCGAGGCCATCCCCGGCTCGCCGAGCGCGGCGGCCGGCGTGCTCGCCGGCGACGAGGTGACGCACGTCGATGGCGTGGCGGTCACGAGCACCACCGCGCTGGTCAACCGGATCCGCGCGACCGCGGCCGGCGCGACGATCACGCTCGCGATCGTCCGCGCCGGGGCGACGCTCGACGTCCCCATCGTCGTCGTGGCGCGCCCCGATCCGTTCCGCATCATGCGCCAGGCGCTGCTCGACAAGCCCGCGCCGGCGTTCGCGGCGCAGAAGCTGAGCGGCCCGGCGAGCGCGACGCTCGCCGATCACCTGGGGCACGTCGTGATCGTCGACTTCTGGGCGACGTGGTGCCGGCCCTGCCGGCTGACCATGCCCAAGCTCGTCGCGCTCCACGACAAGCTCGCCGCGCGCGGCCTGCGCATCATCGGGATCTCCGACGAGGATCCCGACGACATCCGCGCGTTCGCCACCGCCCAGAAGCTCACCTACACGATCGCGCACGACGCCAGCGCGATCTCCCGGAGCTACCGCGTGCAGGCGCTGCCGATGCTGGTCGTCATCGACAAGGCCGGCGTCGTGCGACGCGTCGATCTCGGGGCCGACCTCGACGGCCTCGAGGCGTTCGTGACGTCGCTGCTATGATCTTCCGGCTGGAGTCGCTCGCGACGATCGTCGCGTACATCACGCAGGCGGATCCGATCGCGTTCGCGGTGCTCGATCCGGATCGCGGCGCGGGCCGCTACGCCGGCGAGCTCGTCGACGGTCACGTCCACCGGCCGTGGCGGGTGTGGATCGAGCTCGCCGATCGCCTCGGCCTCCGCATGCGGACGCCCCACGTCGCGGGCGCGCTCGTCGAGCTCGCGTTCGACCGCCTCGATCCGACCGCGACCTGGCAGGTCGATCCGGCGCTGCCCGCGTCCGAGAAGTACGGGGTCGCGTCCGGCTTCGGGCGCATCGCCAAGCTCGAGGATCCCGGCTTCCTGATCGATCTCCGCGAGGCGATCGAGCGCG
>JAPLLF010000001.1 GCA_026387715.1 Pseudomonadota bacterium | reverse complement strand
ATGACGACCGCGGCGCTCCTCGATCGCGTGATCGAGGATCTCTACGCGCGGCACACGACCGATGCCGGGGTCGCGCAGGCCGCGCGTCGCGAGTACGAGGACCGGCGCGGCAAGGTGCACCAGGACGATCCGCTATGGGAGGCGTGGAGCTCGGCATTCATCGAGTGGTTCGTCGTCGAGCGGGTCGAGCAGGGCGCCGGCCATCACGACGACGAGTTGCTGCCGCCGGCGGCGCGGACCTATCGCGAGCTCGTGGCGGCCGGGCGCGGGGACGAGCTCGAGACGCGGATGATCCGCGCCCTCGTGACGTCGCAACGCAGCCTGTTCGAGGTGCGCGCGGTCGGGCGCGGTCACCTCGAGGTGCTCGACCTGCTGGGTGGTGCCGAGGTCGAGGTCGCGGAGGCCCGGACGCTGCACGGCGTCGAGGTCGGCGACGTCGCGGAGCTGCGCTTGATCGGTGCGCCCGGCAGCGACGGAGAGCAGGCCGAGGTGCGCTTCGGCCGCACGTTCATCTACCACCCGAAGGCCGCGCGGGGCGCGATCGTCGCGCGCGCGCGCCACATGCTCGAGGCCGGCGCGACGCGCCGGGACGTGATCGATCAGATCGCGCAGCTGCGCATCCAGATCACGCGCTACCGGCACGTGCCGGCGGCGCGCGTCTACGAGCTAGGATCGCGGCTCAACGGATGAAGCGACGAGAGCGGAAGATAACGATGCGCACCACGTTCCTCGCCTCCCTGATCGGTTCCCTGATCGTCACCAGCCTGCTCGCGAGCGGCGTCGCGCACGCGGACTTCGCGGCGTTCGAGCTCGATCGCGACGACGCACCCGCGGGGCGCACGGAGCTCGGCTTCGACGGTGGCGTGCCGCTCGTCGGCTGGGGCGCGTCGATCGGGCTCGGCTACGTCGCGCGACCGCTCGTGCTGCACAAGGGCATCTACGAGGTCGCGCCGGTCGCGCGCCGGATGACGATCTTCCCCGGTGGGGCGATCGCGCTGGGCGAGCGCATCGTGCTCGATGGGCGCTTGCCGATGGCGCGCCAGATCGGGCGCGGCCTGATCGATTTCGGACAGCCGTCGCTCGATCGCTGGGTGGTCGGCGATCTGCGGCTCGCGGCCCGCGTGCGCGTGGCCGGCACGGCGCGGCAGGCGATGTTCGTGCGCGTGGCGGCGTCGCTGCCGACCGGCGACGACGCGGCGTTCGCCGGCGAGGCCGGCGTCGTCGGTGGCGTCGCGCTGATCGGGCGGTTCACGGCGGACAATGGGGTCGTGCTCGCGGCGACCGCGGGGCTCCGGCTGCGCTTCGTCGAGACCCAGGTCGGGGATCAGACCGCGGGCAACGAGCTCGTCGGTGGCCTCGGCGTCGTCGCGCCGCTGCCCCGCGACCTCCACGCGAGCGCCGAGCTGGTCGGCGCGCTCGGCGACAAGATCGGCGGCGTGCGGGGACCTTCGCCGGTCGAGGGTCGCATCGGCATCGGCGTCGTCGCGTATCGCGGGATGGAGCTCGGCTTCCGTCTCGGGACGGGCTTCGTCGACGAGGCGGGCTCGCCGCGCTGGCGCGCCTCGTTCGAGGTCGCGTGGAGCGGCGACTGGCAGCTCGCGAAGCACTTGCCGATCGGCGGCGAATCCGGAACGACCGCCGCCGACGACGACGGCGATGACTAGTCGCGAGCTGCGGATCGTCCCCCCGTCGCGGCCCCGGCTCGCGGTGTCGGGCAACGGCACGCTCGCGACGATCACCTCGACCACGCCGAGCGCCGACGTCGAGCGCGTGCAGGTGTTCGAGCTCGCGACGGGCGAGCCACGCGGCGAGCTGGAGGTGCCGATCGACTGCGACGTCGGCTGGCTCGGGGGGCGCGTCCTCGCGATCTCCGGGGCCGAGCTGCGCGCGCTCGATCCGTCGATCGCCGCGGCCAGGGTGTTCGAGCATCGCTTCGATGCGGCGATGCGGCTGGGTGCGACGCTGGGGCCCATGGCCCTCGCGCTCGGCCCGACAACCGCGGTGATCGTCGCGAGCACCGCGACGGGCCTCACCGTTCAGCCCTTCCCGACGCGCGTGCTGCCGAGCGTCGCGGGGGCCGGCCCGGGCCCGTTCCTCGTGACGCTCGGCGAGGCGATCGAGGAGTGGGACCCGACGACCCGGATCCCGAAGCGCCGCCTGCGCCTCGCGAAGCCAGCGACGGTGCGCGCGCTCGGCGGCACGGCGCGCACGGTGTGGTACGCGACGACCGAGCAGCCCGATCGCATCGACGTGATCGCGGCCGGCGGACAGGGCACGCACGCGCGCGGGGGGACGAGCCACCTGCTCCCGGAGCCGCTGGTGCAGATCGCCGGGCATCCGGGCGCCTCGCGCCTCGCGTGCATCGGCGAGAGCGGGGCGGTGTACCTCGTCGAGCTCGAGGATCCGGCAAGCATGCGGGTCGTGGTGCCGTACGCCGACGCGGTGGCGTTCGCGCTGGGGGCACGGCTCGAGCTCGTGGTCGCTTGTGTGGGCCAGCCGGTCCGCGTGATCGCGGTCGACGAGGACGGCGCCGCCCCACGGTCGTCGTCGTCGTCGTCGTCGTCGTCGACTGCGAAGCCAGCCTCGACCTGGCGCGACGAGCTGGCCGGGTGGACGCGGCGTGGCGGCGCGATGCCGACGCCCGCGGGGCAGCTCGCGGCGATCGGCGAGCGCTACGAGCTCGTCGCCGAC
>JAPLLF010001150.1 GCA_026387715.1 Pseudomonadota bacterium | reverse complement strand
CCCCCGTGATTGACTTCGTAGGGGTGAGCTACGAATAATCGCGCCCGGAGGGCGCATGTCCCGCACGGTTATCGCCGCGGTTGTTGCCGTTGTTATCGTCGCACTTACCGCGATCGCTTATTTCGTTACTGCGTCCAGCTTCGATCAGCGTCAAAAGGGTGACGCGGATGCGATGCTCGTACGCGCCCATCAGGTCGTTCAACAGCTGGCGCAGCTCGAGAGCATCGACGTCCAGAACAAGGCGGAGCGGCTCGCCGCCGATCCCGCGTTCCTGGCGGCGATTCACACGACGAATGACTCCGAACGCGGGATGCAGGCGCAGAAGGGCTTCCTGCAGTTCCTGTCGAACGACAAGGAACAGCAATCGGGCAAGCGGCCCGAGACGCTCGCCCTCGTCGACGACAAGGGTCAGATCGTCGCGGTGTTCGAATCGCCGAACATCGTCAAGAAGGCGTGGCTCGTTCCGCCCAAGGAGGACACCAGCATCCTCCCGGGCGTGAACTACATCCTCGGGCTGCCGATGGTGTCGGGTGAAGCCGAGGGCAAGCGCCACCGGATGGTCATCAGCGACCTGTGGAAGAACGGCGAGAACCTCATGAAGGTCGGCATCGCGCCGATCGTCGACCCCGACGCGACGCCGACCGCCCGCGACGCGGACAACGTCGCGATCGTCGGCGCGATCGTGGTCGCGTACGCCCAGACCTCGACCGAGGCGCAGCGCGACCGTGGCCTCCTCGGCACCGAGATCGCGTACTTCGACGGCAACAAGGTGGCGGCCTCGAGCTTCACCAAGGGCAACGCCAAGGACGAGGACACGCAGCGAGCCCAGGCGCTCAATGCGTCGCTCGCGTCGCTCAAGGACAAGCAGACCATCACGGTCGGCGACAAGACGTACATCGCCGCGGCGGTGACCATGCCGCGCAAGGCGACCCAGAAGCTGCCGGACAACTATCCGAAGGTTTCGGCGGGCGCCGTCGTCATGGCCCCGGTCCTCCCGGCCTCGTCGGCCGCCGCCGTGAAGATGAGCATCCTGATGGTCGGCATCGGCGCGCTCGTGTTCGCGGTGCTCGGCATCTATCTCTCGCATCGGCGCCTCATCGCGCAGGTCGACCAGATCGAGCAGGGCGTCAACGACATCATCAACGGCAACGTCGATCGGACGTTCCGTCCCGTCGGCGAGGAGCTCGACGGGCTCGCGAACGGCCTCAACGTCATGCTCGCGCGGCTGCTCGGTCGGCCCGAGCCTGGCGACGAGGAGTTCGACGAGGAGGGCAACCCGATCGTCCCCGGCCGCGTCGAGTTCGAAGAGGGCGACGAGCAGTCCAGGACCGATCCGGATCTCGCGATGCTCGCGCAGGAGTCGGAGCCCGACTACTACAAGCGCGTCTACACCGAGTACCTGACCGCGCGGAAGGCCGCGGGCAATCCCGACGAGGTCTCGTTCGAGAGCTTCATCGCGAAGCTCAAGGTCAACGAGGGCAAGCTCAAGGCGCAGTACCAGTGCCGCGCGGTACGGTTCCGCGTGGTGTCCAAGGACAACAAGGTCTCGCTCAAGCCCGTTCCGATCTTCGCGTAATGGCCGTCCAGTCCGGTCTGGCGCGGCTCGTCGCCGAGGGCAGCTCGCTGCTCGAAGGGCGTCGGCTCGGCCTCATCTGTAACCCGACGGCGGTCGACGTCCACCTGCACCACGCGATCGATCTCCTCTCCGCCAAGCGGGAGCTCAAGCTCGTCTCGTTGTTCGGTCCCGAGCACGGCGTGCGTGGTGACGCGCAGGACATGATCCCGATCGACTCGGTCGACGCCATGCGCGACGCTCGCTCGGGGTTGGCGGTCCACAGCCTGTACGGCTCGACCTACGACACGCTGTCACCGACCGCGGCGATGCTCGACGACATCGACATCCTCGTCTACGACGTGCAGGACATCGGCAGCCGCTACTACACGTTCGTGTGGACGATGGTGCTGGCGATGCGCGCCTGCGCGAAGGCAGGGAAGGGGTTCGCCGTGCTCGATCGGCCGAACCCGATCGGCGGCGTCCACGTCGAGGGTGGGACGATCGCCGAGGGCTACGATTCGTTCGTCGGCCTCGTGCCGTGCCCGAACCGCCACGG